>PNMN01000079.1 GCA_013823655.1 Comamonadaceae bacterium
CGGTGATGGGGACGCAGGCCCGCCGGGGCCGCACTGCTGGCGGAATCGGTCATCATGGGATCGTCTCCTGGTGCGTTTTTTCCACCCGAGCATACGGGCCTGCGCTCTGAAAAGAAAAGCACGCTTGTCGCTGGCGTGACGGCCTGCAGACCGCTCAGTGGCACGGAATCTGCTAACGCCATGGTGCCGATGTTGGCGTGAACCCAGGGCGATGAAGTCATACTTTCCTCGCATAGTTTTCCCACGTAAACCCCGATGCCGGGGTCCGCGTGGCGGGCATACAGTCGCCCTGCGGGTCCTGAGATGCCCATTCCTGGTGCAGATGACCCGAAACTTCCCCTTTAAACAAAACCGGAGTGACCGATGAAATTGAATGCCCTGAAATTGAGCGTGATGGGACTGGGCGCTGCGGCGGCCCTGATGAGCCTGCCCGCCCACGCTGGCAAAACCGTGGACGCCATCAAGGCGCGCGGCCAGCTGGTGTGTGGCGTGAACACCGGCCTGGCCGGTTTTTCGCAGGCCGACAGCAACGGCGCCTGGTCGGGCCTGGACGTGGACTACTGCCGGGCGTTGGCCGCTGCCATGCTGGGCGATGCCACCAAGGTCAAATGGGTGCCGCTGAACGCGCAGCAGCGCTTCACGGCGCTGCAGTCGGGTGAAATCGATGTGCTGTCGCGCAACACCACCAACACACTCACGCGCGACGCCTCGCTCGGTCTGCACTTCGTCGGCGTGAACTACTACGACGGCCAGGGCTTCCTGGTGCCCAAGGGCAAGATCACCAGCGCCAGGCAGCTCAAAGGCGCCACCGTGTGCGTGCAGTCCGGCACCACGACCGAGAAGAACCTGACCGACTTCTCGCGCGCCAACAAGCTCAACATCAAGCCCGTGGTGTTCGAGAAAGTGGAAGCCGCCACCGGTGCCTATTTCTCGGGCCGCTGCCAGGCCTACACCACCGACGCCTCCGGCCTGGCCTCGGTGCGCGCCAAGGAAGCCAAAGACCCGGCTGCCCACGTGATCCTGCCCGATCTGATTTCCAAAGAGCCTCTGGGCCCGATGGTGCGCCGCGGCGACGACGAGTTCTTTGCCATCACCAAGTGGGTGCTCAACGGCCTGGTCGAAGCCGAGGAGTACGGCATCACCCAGGCCAACGTGGACCAGATGAAGACCAGCACCGACCCGCAGATCGGTCGCATGCTGGGGGCCACCGAAGACCTGGGCAAACACCTGGGTCTGGACAAGGAATGGCTGGCGCGCGCGATCAAGGCCGTGGGCAACTACGGCGAGAGCTTCGAGCGCAACGTCGGACCCAAGACCGCCATCAACCTGCCGCGTGGCAAGAACAACCTCTGGAGCAAGGGCGGCCTCATGTACTCACCGCCGCTGCGCTGATCCGGTCTCTTGCGGCACTTGGCCGTCACGGGCACAAGTGTTCTATGAACTCGTTTCGTAGGGCACTTGTGCCGTTTTTTTAGGCTCACCGGAACACAACATGTCCCAAAACATGATCGAGGCGCGGCCGCTGCCCGCCAAGAAACGGCGCTCGATGTCGTGGAACAGCCGCGAAGGCCGGGGTGTGATCTACCAGATCGTTGCCCTGGCGTCGGTCGTGGCTTTCATCTGGCTGCTGGTGCGCAACACCTTGCGCAACATGCGCGAGCGCGGCATCCAGAGCGGCTACGACTTCATGAACCAGCCGTTCGGCTTTGATGTCAGCGAATCGCTCATCCCCTACGACGTGATGAGCACTTACTGGACAGCGTTCGGCATCGGACTGCTCAACACGCTCAAGGTCGCGCTGATCGGCATCGTGCTGGCGACCATCCTCGGCGCGCTGATCGGCATCGGCCGCTTTTCGGCCAACTACCTGGTGCAAAAGCTGTGCTACTGGTACGTGGAGTTCTTTCGCAACGTCCCGATCTACCTGCAGCTGCTGATCTGGTACATCGTGTTCACGGAAATGCTTCCCAGCTTCGACGACGCGTGGCAGGCGGGTCATTTCTTCCTGAGCAAAGGCGGCTTTTCTTTCCCCTGGCCGGTGTGGCAGCTGGGCCAGTCGCTCGCGCTGATCGGGGCCATCGCGGGCATCGCCGCATCCGTGGCCTACTCGCGCAAGGCGCGCAAGCACTTTGACCTCACCGGCCAGCAGAAACCGGTGCTCTGGGTGGCATTCGCGCTGATCGGCGGGCTGGCCCTGCTGGGCTGGATCGCCGGCGGCGCGCCAACGGCGTGGAGCTTGCCGGTGAAAGGCACCTTCCAGGTCGAACAGGGCGCTGCGTTCAGCCCTGAGTTTCTGGCGCTGCTGATCGGTCTGGTGCTGTACACGGCGGCGTTCATCGCAGAAATCGTGCGCTCGGGCATTTCGTCGGTCTCGCTGGGGCAGCACGAGGCGGCCGCCTCGCTGGGTCTGAGCAAGCGCCAGGCGATGCGCCTGGTGGTGCTGCCCCAGGCGCTGCGCGTGATCATCCCGCCGCTGACCAGCCAGTACCTGAACCTGACCAAGAACTCCTCGCTGGCGGTGGCCATCGGCTACCCCGATCTGGTGTCGATCGCGCAGACCTCGCTCAACCAGACCGGGCGCGCCATCGAAGCGCTGTCCATCGTGATGCTGGTCTACCTCTCGCTGTCGCTCATCACATCGGCCCTGATGAACTGGTTCAACGCCAGCGCCGCCATCCAGGAACGCTGACCATGCAACAGACCTACCAAAACATTTCCGCGCGACCAATGCCGGGCCAGAGCCTCGGTGCTGCGGCCTGGATCAGGAACAACCTGTTCTCCAGCCTGCCCAGCAGCATCGGCACCCTGCTCCTGATGGTGGTGGTCGGCTGGGCCTTCTACAACGCCTTTGACTGGGCGGTGCTCAAAGCCGTGTTCAGCGCCAACCTGGAAGCCTGCAACAGCGCGCGCGGCCTGGGTGCCTGCTGGGGCGTGGTGTCGGAAAAAGGGCGCCTGATCGTGATGGGCCGCTACACCGACACCGAGCACTGGCGCCCGGTCATTGCCACCGCCCTGATGCTCGGCGTGGTCGGCATCAGCTGCATGCCCCGCTTCTGGAACAGGGTGCTGCCGCTGATCTGGCTGGTGATGCTGGTGGTGTACTACATCCTGATGAAGGGCGGCATGTTCGGCCTGACCGAAGTGCCCACAGACCAGTGGGGCGGCCTGCCGCTGACGGTGATGCTCACCGTGATCGCCATGACGCTGGCCTTCCCGCTGTCGATCCTGGTGGCGCTGGGGCGGCGTTCCAACATGCCGGCCATCAAAACCCTGTGCACGCTGTACGTGGAGCTGATCCGCGGCGTGCCGCTGATCACCGTGCTGTTCATGGCCTCGTTCATGCTGCCGCTGTTCATGCCCGAGGGCGTGAAGATCGACGTGCTGATCCGCGTGCTGGTGGCGATCACCCTGTTCTCTGCCGCCTACATGGCCGAGGTGGTGCGCGGCGGCCTGCAGGCCCTGCCCAAGGGCCAGACCGAGGCCGCCGCCACGCTGGGCCTGAGCTACTGGCAGACGCAGCGCAAGATCGTGCTGCCGCAGGCGCTCTCCATGGTGGTGCCTTCGCTCATGAACACCTTCATCGGCATGTTCAAGGACACCTCGCTGGTCACCATCGTCTCGCTCTACGAACTGACCGGCGCGCTGGCCCTGGCGCTGAACGCCGACGCCGACTGGCGCCCCTTCAAGCTCGAAGCCTATTTCTTCATCACGCTGATCTATTTCGTGTTCTGTTTTGCCATGTCGCGTTACTCGCTCTGGGTCGAAAAACGCACCGCCGTCAGCAAGGTCCGCTGAGCAGACCACACGAAAAGCCCACAGAAAGCATTCCATGAGCCAAACAGAAGCCCCCATCATCCAGTTCGAAGGTATCAACAAGTGGTACGCCAGCAATGGCTACCACGTGCTGCGCGACGTCAACCTGAGCTTTGCCAAAGGCGAGAAGGTCGTCATTTGCGGCCCCTCCGGTTCGGGCAAGTCCACGCTGATCCGCTGCGTCAACGCGCTGGAGGAGTACCAGGAAGGCAAGCTCACGGTGGACGGCACCGTGGTCGGCGACGACATGCGCGGCGTCGACAAGGTGCGCCGCGAAGTCGGCATGGTGTTCCAGCAGTTCAACCTGTTCCCGCACCTGACCGTGCTGGAGAACCTGATTCTCTCGCCGACCTGGGTCGCCAAGCTGCCGCGCAACGTGGCGATTGAAAAGGCCATGGTGCAGCTGGAGCGGGTGCGCATCGCCGAGCACGCCCACAAGTACCCGCTGCAGCTCTCGGGCGGCCAGCAGCAGCGCGTGGCGATCGCGCGCGCGCTGTGCCTGACCCCCAAGATCATGCTGTTCGACGAGCCCACCTCGGCGCTCGACCCGGAGATGATCAAGGAGGTGCTGGACGTGATGATCGGCCTGGCCGACCAGGGCATGACCATGCTGTGCGTGACGCACGAAATGGGCTTTGCCAAAGCCGTGGCCGACCGCGTGATCTTCATGGACCAGGGCCAGGTGGTGGAACAGAACACGCCGGAAGAGTTCTTCAACCACCCGCAGACCGACCGCAGCAAGGACTTTCTGTCCAAGATCCTGGGGCACTGATCGGTGGCGCCAAAAGGGGCTGCAAAAAAAGGGGGTTGCCAAAAGGGGCTGCGGAACTTTGACCCGGAGCACCGTATCATTCCCGCCATGCGTCACTGGCTGCTGATCCTCATGATCGCCCTGCTCCCCCTGCGCGGGTGGGCGGGTGACGCCATGGCGATGTCGATGTGGGCCGCGCCGCCAGCGCACCAGACCGCATCGCCCTGCCACGGCGGCCCGGCCACCTTGGCGGCGCAGGAAATGGCACACGACGGCCACCACACCGCCGACACCCCCTCGCACAACAGCTGCACCGCCTGCGATATCTGCAACGGCCCCGCCATGACCCTGGCGGCGCACAGCGCCCGCACCACACTGCCCGCAGTCACCACCACCGCACCCGCCTGCGAGCGCTTTGCCAGCGCCGTGCCGCAGCGCGGCAGCAAACCCCCCATCGCCTGAGCCCACACACCCGTGGTGCGTCCGCTGCTGCCGCCAAGGCAGCGCAGCGGACGCCGGTTTGTGACCTCAGGAGATTTTCATGACGCCATTGCGGCGGTTTTCACCGCTTTTTTCTGCCCGCCCCGGCCCCCGCAGCGCTCGCCATTGGCCGAGCGTCCTGGCCCTGGCGCTGTGTCCTCTGGTGGCCCCCGCGCAAGTCCAGTCGGACGCCCTGCGGGCGGCCGACCCCCTGAGCCCGGTCGCCGCGCGCGCACCGGCGGCGGCCCCGCCGCTGGCCGTGCCCGCGCCCGAGCTGCCCACGGGCGCAGGCGAAGCACTCAGCCTGTGGCAACGGGCCAACCAGCAGGTGGCCGCATTCCCACGCGGCCACATCGACATCCTGCGCTGGGAAGCCAGTCAGCCCGAGGCGCTGCCTGCGCCCGCCGCAGACGCCGCGCCACCCCTGCTGCCCGACGAGGCCCTGCGCGTCTCGCTGACCCAGCGGCCTGCCTTGCTGGCGCGGCCCGGCATGAACAGCGTGGAACACGCTGCGGTGCAGCGCGCGCTGCTCGATCACGCCCATGCGGTGCGGCGCGCCTGGATCACGGCGGTGGCCAGCCGCGAACACCTGCACCACCAGCAGACCCGCCTGGACGCCGCGCACAGCGGTGCCGAACTGGGCCGCCGCATGGTGGTGGCTGGCAATTGGAGCCAGGCCCGTTTGCTGCGCGAACAGCTCGCCCAGGCGCGTGAACACGCCGCCCAGCTGCAAGCGCAACAGGCGGCGCTGCTGGCGCAAGAACACCTGGCCCGGCTGATGGGGCAATGGGACCCGCAGGCGATCGACGCCCTGGTGCAGCGCCTGCCCAGGCAATTGCCCGAACTGCCCGCCCAGCCACAGCCCGGCCCCGGCCTGACCGAGAGCGGGCTCGAAGCCGCCGTGCTGCGCAGCCACCCGACCCTGTCGGCACGGAGCACCGACACCCGGCGCCAGCTCGCGGCGGTCGACCCGGCCTGGCGCAACACCTGGTCGCAGGCCCTGCAAACCGGCCTGCAATCCCTGCCGAGCGAAGGTCTGCCCACCGCCCCGCTGGCCGTGGCCGATCAGCGTCTGGCGAACGACCACGCCCTGCAGCGCGCGCTGGGTGCCGAGGCCGGGCTGCTGCAACTCGCCACCGAACGGCGTTCGGCCGCGCGCACCGCCTGGGCGCAGCTGCAAACCGCCCATGCGCTCGCGCGCCACGCGCAGGACACCGTTCTGCCCCTGCAGACCGCGCTGGAGCAAGAAACCCTGCTGCGTTACAACGGCATGCTCAAGAGCACCTGGGATTTGCTCGAAGCCAGCCGGGAACGCATGCAGGCCGCCAGCGACGCCGCCGCCGCAAGGCGCGATTTCTGGCTCGCGCAGGCGGACTGGCAAACCCTGCTCGCAGGTGGCGACTACTCGCCCGCCGAGCCCTCCGCAGTCGGCGGTGCCCGCGCCACCGCCGCCCAACCAGGACACTGACCATGCAACGACGTCATTTTTTTGCCGGTGCTGCCAGCGCCGTGGTGGCCGCCAGCGTGAGCCGCGTGGCGCTGGCCGCCCTGCCCGAAGCCGTGCAGCAAACCTCGCCCGACACCGCCGCGCCCTGGACGCCGCCCGGCGTGACCGGCGCGGGACGCCCCTACCTCCCGGTGGTCACGCTCAACGGCTGGACCCTGCCCTGGCGCATGAACAACGGCGTGAAAGAGTTCCACCTGGTGGCCGAACCCGTGGTGCGCGAGATGGCGCCCGGCTTTCTGGTCAACATGTGGGGCTACAACGGCCAGAGCCCGGGCCCGACCATCGAGGTGGTGGAAGGCGACAAGGTGCGCCTCTTCGTCACCAACCGGCTGCCCGAGCACACCACCATCCACTGGCACGGCCAGCGCCTGCCCAACGGCATGGACGGCGTGGGCGGCCTGAACCAGCCGCAGATTCCGGCGGGCAAGACCTTCGTCTACGAGTTCGAAGCCCGGCGACCCGGCACCTTCATGTACCACCCGCACGCCGACGAGATGGTGCAAAAGGCCATGGGCATGATGGGCTTCTGGGTCACGCACCCGAAGGCCAAGCACCCGCTGATCGAGGAGGTGCAGCGCGACTACTGTTTCCTGCTCAACGCCTTCGACGTGGAACCGGGCAGCATGACGCCGCAGGTCAACACCATGCTGGAGCAGAACATCTGGGCCTGGAACAGCCGCGTGTTCCCCGGCATCAGCCCGCTGGTGGCGCGCCTGGGTGAGCGGGTGCGGGTGCGCATGGGCAACCTGACCATGACCAACCACCCGATCCACATCCACGGCATCGAGTTCGAGGTGACCGGCACCGACGGCGGCCCGGTGCCCAAAACCGCGCGCTGGCCCGAGGTGACGACCGACATGGCGGTGGGCCAGATGCGGCAGATCGAGTTCATCGCCGACGAACCCGGCGACTGGGCCATGCACTGCCACAAAAGCCACCACACCATGGGCGCCATGGGCCACGGCGTGCCGACCATGATCGGTGTCGACCACAGCGGCCTGGTGAAACGCCTGCAACAGGCCGCGCCCGACTACATGGTGATGGGCGAACGCGGCATGGCCGACATGGGCGAGATGCAGATGGAGCTGCCACACAACACCTTCCCCATGATGACCGGCACCGGCCCCTACGGCGCCATCGAGATGGGCGGCATGTTCACCACCCTCAAGGTGCGCGCCGACCAGAAGGCCGGCGATTACACCGACCCGGGCTGGTACGCCATGCCGCCCGGCACGCAGTCGCGCGAGGTGGCCAGCAGCATGGCCAGCCCGGCCCGTTCGGTCGCACCACCCGCCCACGCCACGCCCGCACCGCCAGCGGCCAGCGCCACCGTGCGCAAGCCCACGGACAGCGGCGGACATCGGCATTGACCCCAGGAAAGGCATACCCATGAACCCCTTGCGTCGCCGATACATCCCCCTGCTGGCCCTGGCCCCGCTGGCCGTGCTGCTGCCCCGACTGGCCAGCGCCCACGGTGACCAGCACGGCAACCACGCCGCCGCAGGACCGGTGGTGAAAGAACAGAAACCCTGGGGCATCGCCGCCGATCCGAAAACAGCGACACGCAGCGTCGAAATCCGCATGACCGACGACATGCGCTTCACGCCCAGCCACCTCGACGTGCGCGAGGGCGAAACCCTGCGCCTGCGGGTCGTCAATCGTGGCAAAGTGATGCACGAGATCGTGATCGGCACACCCGAAGAACTGCAGGCCCACGCCGAATTGATGAAGAAGCACCCCGACATGGAACACGAAGAACCCTACATGGCTCATGTGTCGCCCGGTCGGCGCGGCGACATCGTCTGGCATTTCAACCGCCCCGGCGATTTCCAATTCGCCTGCCTGATCCCCGGTCACTTTGAAGCCGGCATGCGCGGCAGCATCCGCGTCAAGCCCCGCTCCTGATCCCATCCACCTGTTGAGGAAACACCATGCAACGACGCTCCCTTCTGCGCACCGCCCCGGCCCTGCTGGCCGCCGCCACCCTGCCCGCCTGGGCTGCCACGCCATCGGCCAAAGAGCTGCCGGTGCTGCAGGTCTGGAAAGACCCGAACTGCGGCTGCTGCAAAGACTGGATCAGCTACCTGCAGCGCGACGGCTTCCAGGTGCAGGTCTTCGACACCGGCAACACCGCCGTGCGCAAACGCCTGGGCCTGCCGATCAAGTACGCCTCGTGCCACACGGCGCTGATCGGCGGTTACGTGATCGAGGGCCATGTGAACGCGCGCGAGATCCGCCGCCTGCTGGCCGAAAAACCCAAGGCCATCGGCATCGCCGTGCCGGGCATGCCGGTGGGCAGCCCGGGCATGGACGGCCCCGAATACGGTGGCCGCAAAGACCCCTACGACGTGGTGCTGGTGCTGCCCGACGGCAGCGCTCGCGTCTACCAGTCCTACTTCCGCAGCGGACCCCCCGCATGAGAACGCCGATGCCAAAAACGCTGATCCTTGCCTGCGCGCTGCTGTCCCTCGCGCTGCCCAGCCCGGCGCAAACCCACAGCCACGACCACCACAGCGCCACACCCACCGCCACACCCACCGCCACCCCCGCTGCAACCGCCACCAGCCCGGTCAAAAGCCTGCCCATGGTGAATGCCGAAGTGCGGCGCGTCGATGCGGGCGCGGGCACGCTGACGCTGAAGCACGGTGCGATCCCCAACCTGGACATGCCGCCCATGACCATGGTGTTCCAGGTGCGGGACCCGTCGCTGCTGGGTCCGCTCAAGGTCGGTGACAAGCTTCGCTTCTCGGCTGACAAACTCAACGGCGCCTACACCGTGGTCGATCTGGAAGCAACGCCGTGAAGGCGACCGGGTGCGGACTTCCTGAGGCTGCGCCTCTTTCGCCCATGTCCGGCGCGCCCCTGGACCGGCTGGACCCGACGCTTTCACGGTGAGACAGACGGGGCGGATTCAAGTTGACCGTCCACTTGACGAAAACCAGGAAAGCCATTCACAGATCACCAGCACCCATGCGCTCCAACCTGCCCGTCACCCAGCATGAGTTCGTCATACCGGACGGTGTCACGCTGGTCTCCACCACCGACCTGCAAAGCCGCATCACCTACGGCAACCCGGCCTTCATCGCCATCAGCGGCTACCCCCGGGAAGAGCTGATCGGCCAGCCGCACAACCTGGTGCGGCATCCCGACATGCCGACCGAGGCCTTTCGCGACATGTGGGCCACACTGCAAAGCGGTTCACCCTGGTCGGCCCTGGTGAAAAACCGGCGCAAGAACGGCGATCACTACTGGGTCATGGCCAACGCCACGCCGGTGGTGCAAAACGGCCAGCCCGTGGGCTATATGTCGGTGCGCACCAAACCCACGCGGGAACAGATCGAACAGGCCGAGGCGCTGTACGCCCGGATGCGCACGCAAGCCGAAAACGGCCACAGCGCATTCGGTCTGAGCAACGGCCAGCTGGTGCGCAGCGGCCTGCGCGGACAGTTGCAACGCTGGATGCGCCCCAGCCTGGGCAAAAAGCTGGGCGCCGCGACGCTGACACTGGCATTGGGCGTTCAGTTGCTCGAACACTTCACCACAGGCATGCCCGAGTGGGTGCAACTCGCGACGTTCGGCGCGACCGCAGTGATCGCGCTGGGCGTGGCGGCACTGATGCGCAGTATGTTGACGACACCGCTGCATCAAGCCATCCACTTTGCCAACCTGATGGCGGCAGGCGATCTCTCGGCCCGCATCGATGGGCAGTCCAGCGGCGAGTTCGGCGATCTGATGCGCGCGCTCAACCAGCTCAACGTGAACCTGCAGGCCGTGGTGTCCGACGTGCGGCACGAGGTGGAGGGCGTGCAGGTCGCATCGAACGAAATCGCCAGCGGCAACCAGGATCTGTCGGCCCGCACCGAAGCCCAGGCCAGCAGCCTGGAGCAAACCGCCGCATCCATGGAGGAGCTCACGAGCACGGTGGCCCAAAGCGCCAACTCGGCGCGTGAAGCCGCTGTGCTGGTCAGCCGCGCGGCCAACGTGGCCAGCGACGGCAATGAAGCCATGGGCGATGTGATCGCGACCATGGACCAGATCAGCCGCTCCTCGAACCGCATCGGCGAGATCATCCAGGTGATCGAGGGCATCTCGTTCCAGACCAACATCCTGGCGCTCAACGCCGCGGTGGAAGCGGCACGCGCGGGCGAACAGGGCCGGGGCTTTGCCGTGGTGGCCGCCGAGGTGCGCAGCCTGGCCCAACGCACCTCCAGCGCGGCCAAAGAGATCAAAGTGCTGATCGACGAATCGGCCAGCCAGGTGTCGCGCGGTGGCCAGCTGGTGCAAGACGCTGGCAAAACCATGGGCAACATCGTCACGGCGGTGCAGCAGGTCAACGGCCTGATCGGCGAGATCACCGGTGCCTCGCAGGAACAATCGATGGGTCTGGCGCAAATCAACCAGGCGGTCGGCCAGCTGGACTCGGTGACGCAGCAGAACTCCGCCATGGTCGAGGAACTCGCAGCGGCCGCCGGCTCGCTGCAGGCCCAGGCCAAGGTGATGCAGGCATCGTTGCAGCTTTTACGCATGTAGGGGTATTGCCCCCACGCTCCACCGCTGCGCGGGTCGCTGCCCCCCGAGGGGGCTGATCCGCCTTGGGGCGGCCCGGCGGCGGATCATTGCCCCACGCTCCGCCGCTGCGCGGGTCGCTGCCCCCCGAGGGGGCTGATCCGCCTTGGGGCGGCCCGGCGGCGGATCATTGCCCCCAAGCGTCCCGCGCCTTTATCGGCATGGAACGGGGCTCCACCGCTGCGCGGGTCGCTGCCCATCTGGCTGTTTACAGGTGCATGCTAAGGTAGCGGCATGCCCAGAACCATCCGCTACACCCTGCTGTCGCTGCGCGATCTGGCGGTGTCCATCGGCCCCTTCGTGCTGCTCACCGCAGCCTTGCTGGCCCTCACCTACTGGTGGCTCGACCCCAACCCTCCCAAGCGGGTGGTGCTGGCCACCGGTCCGGCGCAAAGCGCCTATGACGAGTTCGGAAAACGCTACGCCGATGCACTGGCGCGCTACGGCATCACGGTCGAGCTGCTGACCACGGAAGGCTCATCGGACAACCTGGAGCTGCTGCGCACCGGCCAGGCCGACCTGGGCTTCGTGCAGGGCGGCAGCGCCGACATCGGCTACGACGACGAAGAGTCCATCGTCTCGCTGGGCAGCCTGTTCGTGGAACCGCTGTGGCTGTTTTACCGCGAAGACGCGGCGCAACGCCTGCGCCAGTCCAGCACCGTGGCCAACCTGGCCGAGCTGCAGGGCTGGCGCGTCAATGTGGGCACTGCGGGCAGTGGCGTGCCGCTGCTCTTTGGCACCCTGCTCGATGTCAACCGCATCGACCACCAGCAGGTCAAGCTGAGCCAACTCGCCCAGACGCCGGCCACGGTGGCTTTTCTTGACGGTGAACTCGACGCGCTGGTCTTTGCCTCGGCTCCCGAGTCGCTGATGGTGCAGATGCTGTTGCAGTCACCCGGCGTCCGCCTGATGGACTTCGCGCAAAGCGAGGCCTATTCGCGCCGTTTCGGCTACCTCACGCCGGTGGTGCTGCCCCAGGGCGTGGTGGACCTGTCGAAAAACATCCCCGAGCGCGACATGCGGCTGGTGGCCTCCACCACCAGCTTGCTGGCCAGCGCCAGGACGCACCCGGCCATTCTGCAGCTGTTCGCCCAGACGGCCACCAGCCTGCACGGTGGCGCCAGCTGGTTCAATCGCGCACGCGAATACCCGAGCCTGGAACACAGTGAGGTACCGCTCTCGCCCGAGGCGGTGCGCGCTATCCAGAGCGGCCCGCCTTTCCTGCAGCGCTACCTGCCGTTCTGGGTGGCCAACCTGATCGAGCGCATGTGGCTGGCGATGGGCCTGATCATCGTGGTGGCGCTGCCGCTCTCGCGCATCATCCCGCCGCTCTACACCTTGCGCATCCGCTCGCGCGTGTTCCGCTGGTACGCCGAGCTGCGCGACATCGAACAACGCCACGAGTCTGCGGCCAGCGACGGCACCGCCCTGCAAACACTGCTCGACGAACTCGACACCATGGAAGCCAAGGTGGAAAAGGTGGTGATGCCGCTGGCCTTCACCGACGAGCTCTACGCGCTGCGCAGCAACATCGGTCTGGTGCGCAAGAAACTGC
>PNMN01000080.1 GCA_013823655.1 Comamonadaceae bacterium
GGTTTCTAGGTTCATGGCAAGTAGTGGTCGATCAGCAGCGCCGCGAACAGCAGCGACAGGTGGATGAGCGAGAAACGGAAGGTCTTGCGTGCCAGGCCATCGGAGTAGTTGCGCCAGAGCGCGAAAGCGTAGCCACAAAAGCCGATGCTCAGCAGCACCGCCACCGCCAGGTAGAACCAGCCGCTCATGCGCATGATGAAGGGCATGAGGCAGGCCGCGAACAGCACAAAAGTGTAGAGCAGGATCTGCAGGCGCGTGAATTCGGAACCGTGCGTCACCGGCAGCATGGGCAAGCCGGCCTTGCGGTAGTCCTCCACCCGGTAGAGCGCCAGCGCCCAGAAGTGCGGCGGCGTCCAGAGGAAGATGATGAGGAACAGGATCAGCGCTTCGGGCGCGACCACGCCCGTCATGGCGGCCCAGCCCAGCACCGGCGGCATGGCACCGGAGGCGCCGCCGATCACGATGTTCTGCGGCGTGAGCGGTTTGAGGATCACGGTGTAGACCACCGCGTAGCCGACGAAGGTGGCAAAGGTCAGCCACATGGTGAGCGGGTTGACCAGGAAATACAGGATGGCCGATCCGGTCGCACACAGCAGGGCCGAGAAGGTGAGTGTCTGCAGGTTGCCCAGCTGGCCCTTGGCGGTGGGGCGCCAGGCGGTGCGCTTCATCTTGGCGTCGATCTGCTGCTCGACCACGCAGTTGAACGCGGCGGCCGCACCCGACACCAGCCAGATGCCCAGGCACGCGATGGCCGCCAGTTGCACCTGCGGCCAGCTGGGCAGCCCCGGCACCGCCAGCACCATGCCGATCAGGGCGCAGAAGACGATCAGCTGGATCACCCGCGGCTTGGTCAGCGCATAGAACTGGCGCCACACCGGCAGCGGTTCGGGTGCAGCGTGCGAAGGGTGTAAAGCGCTCATTGGCTCAGTCCTCGAGCGCGCCGGAGTTCCACACGCCAGGCAGGAAATGCCCCACCCGGTGGACACCGCCGGGCTGGCTTTGCCAGACGGCTGGTGTCGCCCCCTTGAGGGGGGATGCGGCTACGCGAAGCGAGCAAGCAACGGGGGTGCTCCTCATCGGCCCGCCTTGTCCCAGAAGGCAGAGGCGCGCAGCAGCCGATCCAGATCGCCCTTGACCTTTCTGGGGTCGGCGTCGGCTGGGAAACGCATCATCCAGTTGCCGATCGGGTCCACCACGTACAGGTGGTCCTGCAGCCGCTGCCCGGCGGCGGGCTGCAGCCAGTCGGCCAGCACCTGGGGGTCCACCTGCAGCACGGTCGCCGTTGCGGTCGCGGCTTTCAGGGGTTCGGCCAGCGGCGCGGCGTCGGTGCGCAGCCAGACCCAGTCCAGCCGGTCTTTCTCTTTGCCCAGGCCCTCGCGCAACTGGCGCTGCTGGTACAGGTGCTTCTGGCAGATGCCATCGCAGGCGGAATCGCCCACGCTGATCAGCAGCCACTGGTCCTTGAGCCGGTTCAGCGGCACGGCCTGACCGCTTGCATCCAGCCCCGCGAATGCCGGCAAGGGGCGCTGCGGATCGATCAGCTCGCCGTGGTTGCGACGGCCTTCCGGCCGGATCACGTAGTAGGTGACATAGGAGGCGATCACCGGGGATGCACTCACCAGCAGCAGCGCGATCATTTTCCAGCGCCCGGCGCGCGTGTTCACGGCGGCCCCAGCCTGGCCGGGGTTGGGCAGGCTGTGGACCGTGAGGGTCAGGGGTTCATCGGGGGTCTGTGCCATGGGTGCTGCGTTTTCGACGCGGAGTGATGATTTGGAACCAGACAAACAGGCCACCGGCGACGGCGCACATCGCGAACCACTGGACGGCGTAGCCATGGTGCTTGTGCACGGCGGCGGCGAAGCGCGGCCAATCGCGTTGCAGGGATGGCGTGTCCGGGCCGGTCTGGAGGATGGACACCCCAGCCAGCAGGGGAAGCCCCGTTTCCCTGGCGAAGGCGGGTATGTCAACATTTTGCCGGATCGGACCCGGCGCCCCTTGGCCGAGCTCGAACAGCTGGCTGGGCGGTGGGGCCAATCGCCCTTGTACCTGCACTTCACCCGCCGGGGTTTCGATCTCCGGCACCTTGGTTCGGTCCAGAAAATCGCGTGGCACCCAGCCGCGCTGCACCAGCACCGCGCGCTCGCTGCCCGGCAGGCGCAGGGGCGTCACCAGCACAAAACCGCTGCGCCCGTTCATCGGCCGGTTGTCCAGGTACAGGCTGGCGCCCGGTACCCAGTGGCCGGTGAGGTTGACCGGGCGGTGAACCTCCAGCGCAGGGTCTTGGCTGGTCAGCAGGTCCTGGCTGCGCCAGGGAAGCAGTGACGCGCGCGCCGCCATCGCCGACTCAACCGCGTTCTTCTGGGCCGCGCGCGAGAGCTGCCAGAAGCCCAGGGACGCGGTCACACCCATGGTCAGCGCGGTGGCCACGACGACGATCCAGAACTGCCTGGAAGGCCGAGCCGGGCTCACTCGAATACCTTCGCCCTGCGGGCTGCGGTGCGAGCTGGTTCATCCCAGGGATAATCCGAACATGACATATCTTGTGATTGTGGCGTTTCTCGCCATCATTGGCAGTCTGGTCGTGGCGCTGGTTTTCATGCTGCGCGGCGGCGACCCCGGTGAAGCCGAAGGCAATGCGCCGCGCAAAAATCACATGGCCCGGGCGCTGGCATTCCGGGTCGGCTTCTCCATCCTGCTTTTTGTCGCGGTGCTCATCAGCCACCAGATGGGATGGATACAGCCCACCGGTTTGCCGCTGCAGCGCTGAAGGGCATTGTGTGCCGACAAAAAATGCGCCCATCGGCGCATTTTTTGTGACGCCACACCGGCGTGCACCACCAGCGCGGGGACTTCACATCCAGTAGACCACGATGTACAGGCCCAGCCAGACCACGTCGACGAAGTGCCAGTACCAGGCCGCGCCCTCAAACCCGAAGTGGCGCTGCGCGGTGAAGTGGCCCTTTTGCAGGCGCAGGGTGATGAACAACAGCATCAGCATGCCCACGAACACGTGGAAACCGTGAAAGCCGGTCAGCAAGTAAAAGGTGGAACCAAAGATGCCGGACGACAGCTTGAGATTCAGCGCCGAATAGGCATACGCATATTCATAGCCTTGCACGCAGAGGAAGACGGCGCCCAGGATCACCGTCGTCCACATGAAGGCGATGGTCTTGCCGCGGTTGCCGGCCTGCAGGGCGTGGTGGGCAATGGTCAGGGTGACGCCCGAGGTCAGCAGCAAGGCGGTGTTGATGGTGGGCAGCCAGAAAGGCCCCATGGTCTGGAACGGCTCGACAATGCCCGCAGGAGACGCCGTGGCACCGGCCTGCACGCTCGGCCACACCGCGGTGAAATCGGGCCAGATCAGCGCGTTTTCGATGTTGCCCAGTGCCGGCACCGAGTGCGCCCGGGCCCACCACAGCGCGGTGAAGAATGCGCCGAAGAACATCACCTCGGAGAAGATGAACCAGCTCATGCTCCAGCGGTAGGAGAGGTCCACCTTGCGACCGTACAGGCCCGCTTCGCTCTCGCCCACCGCCTCGCTGAACCACTGGAACAGCACGATCAGCCAGAACGCCAGACCGAAGACCAGCGCATACATGCCCCAGGCCGCGCCGTTGACCCATTGGCCTGCGCCCAGGATCACAAAGAACAGGCCGATGGCCGACATCACCGGATGCCGCGAGGGGCCGGGGACAAAGTAGTAGGGCGTCGTGCCGTGTGTTGCTGCTGACATGCTCACTCCTGAGTGCTTTCGCTTGTTTGAAGGGCTGAAGAAAAACCGGCCGGGCTGGCCTGCCTGGCAGCGCACGACCCCAACCCCCAGAGCACCGCCCTGACCGTGCCGATCAGGGAGCCCTTGCGTCGGTGCAGGGGGGTCTGGTTCATACCGCGCCCGCCGTCTTGACCGTCACCCGGGGCGGGATCGCCTGTGCCGCCACATCCTGGGGCGCGGCGGGCACCTTGCCGCCGACCTCGAAGAAGGTGTACGAGAGGGTGATGGTGGTCACGTCTTTGGGCAGCCTGGGATCGATCACAAACGCCACCGGCCACTCCTTGCGTTCGCCCGGCGCCAGGGTGTACTGCGTGAAACAGAAACACTCCAGCTTGTTGAAGTGGGCCGTGGCCTGTTTGGGTGCGTAGCTGGGAATGGCCTGGGCCGCCATGGTGCGGTTCTGGATGTTCTGGAACTCGTAGAGCACCGTGTTGAGCTCGCCCGGGTGCACCTGCAGGCTGCGCACCGCCGGCTTGAAATACCAGGGTCCGCGGCTGTTGACGTCGAACTCCACGGTGATGGTGCGCGACCGGTCCACCTGGGTGTTGGCGGGCAACTGGGCCCGCGCACCCGGCACCTGCAGCTCGGACAGCGACAGGATGTTGATGCCGGTCACCTCGCAGATCGCCCGGTAGATCGGCACCAGCGCATAGCCGAAGGCGAACATGCCCAGCGTGATCACGCAGAGCTTGCCCACCATCTTGAGGTTTTCGCGACGCAGTCCCATGCCGAACCGATCAGCCGCCCAGCAGCACAGTTTTGCCGACGAACCCGATGAAGAACACCAGGACCACCGACGCGAGGATCAGGCCCAGGCGGATGTTTCGCTTTTTCTGGTCAGTGGACATGCTGGATTCCAGGTGCGCGGCCCGAAGACCGGTTCAACCGATCACCTTGGTGGCGGTGGCGTCCAGCTTGGGCGGGTTCTCAAAAGTGTGGAAGGGCGCCGGTGAAGGCACTTCCCATTCCAGACCCTCGGCACCTTCCCAGGGTTTCTGGGGCGCTTTTTCGCCCTTGCCGGCCATGGCCGGCAAGATCACGGCGACAAAGAAATACACCTGGGCGATGCCAAAGGCAAACCCACCCACCGACGCGATGGCGTTGAAATCGGCGAACTGCATCGGGTAGTCGGCGTAGCGGCGCGGCATGCCGGCCAGGCCCAGGAAGTGCATCGGGAAGAAGGTGATGTTGAAGGAAATCATCGACCACCAGAAGTGGATCTTGCCGTGGGTCTCGCTGTACATCACGCCGGTCCACTTGGGCAGCCAGTAGTAGATGCCGGCGAACATGGCAAACAGCGAGCCGGCCACCAGCACGTAGTGGAAGTGCGCCACCACGTAATAGGTGTCCTGGAAGTTGATGTCGATCGGCGCGACGGACAGGATCAGCCCGGTGAAGCCGCCGATGGTGAAGACGAAGATGAAGCCCACAGACCACAGCATCGGGGTCTCGAAGGTCATGGAGCCCTTCCACATGGTCGCGATCCAGTTGAAGATCTTCACGCCCGTGGGCACCGCGATCAACATGGTGCTGTACATGAAGAACAGCTGACCCGTCACCGGCATGCCGGTGGTGAACATGTGGTGCGCCCAGACGACGAAGGACAGGATGGCGATCGACCCCGTGGCGTACACCATGGAGGCGTAGCCGAACAGTTTTTTGCGCGCAAACGCGGGCACGACCTGGCTGATGATGCCAAAGGCCGGCAGGATCATGATGTAGACCTCGGGGTGACCGAAGAACCAGAAGATGTGCTGGTACATCACCGGGTCACCGCCACCGGCGGGGTTGAAGAAGCTGGTGCCGAAGTGGCGATCGGTCAGCGTCATGGTGATGGCGCCGGCCAGCACCGGCATCACGGCGATCAGCAGGTAGGCGGTGATCAGCCAGGTCCAGCAGAACATCGGCATCTTCATCAGCGTCATGCCCGGGGCGCGCATGTTGAGGATGGTGACGATGATGTTGATCGAGCCCATGATGGACGAGGCCCCCAGGATGTGCATGGCGAAGATACCGGCGTCCATCGAAGGGCCCATCTGCAGCGTCAGCGGGGCATACAGCGTCCAGCCGGCGGCGGGCGCGCCACCGGGCATGAAGAACGAGAGCACCAGCATGAGCGCGGCCGGGATCATCAGCCAGAAGCTGAAGTTGTTCATGCGCGCGAAGGCCATGTCCGCGGCGCCAATCTGCAGCGGGATCATCCAGTTCGCGAAGCCCACGAAGGCCGGCATGATGGCGCCGAACACCATGATCAGGCCGTGCATGGTGGTGAGCTGGTTGAACAGCTCGGGGTTCACCAGTTGCAGCCCGGGCTGGAACAGCTCGGCGCGAATGCCCAGCGCCAGCACGCCACCCACCATGAGCATGACAAAAGCAAACAGCAGGTACAGCGTGCCGATGTCCTTGTGGTTGGTGGCATACACCCAGCGGCGCCAGCCCGTGGGGGCATGGTGGTCGCCGTGCGCGTGCGCGGCATGCGGATCAAGTACTGCACTCATGCTGATTTCCTTTGAACTTCAATGTTTCCGTGGTCGGCTCACTTGCGCGCAGCCACCACCTCTGCGGGCTGCACGACCTGATCGGTTTTGTTGGACCAGCTGTTCTTGGCGTAGGTCATGACCGCCGCCAGTTCGGTATCGGAGAGCTGCTTCCAGGCCGGCATGGCGCCGCCTGCAGCGCCGTTGAGCATCACCTGGATCATGGCGCCGTGATCGGTGCCGGTGACCAGCGCCGACCCGTCCAGCGGCTTGATCGGGCCCGCACCCTTGCCGCTGGACTGGTGGCAGGCGACGCAGTTGGCGGCGTACACCGACTCGCCGCGCTTGACCAGATCGGCCAATGTCCACACCTTGGTCGGGTCATCGGCGGCCGCGGCCAGTGCTTTTTGCTTGTCGGCCACCCAGGCGCTGTACTCCTCGGCCGTCACCACCTTCACGTGGATCGGCATGTAGGCGTGTTCCTTGCCACAGAGTTCGGCGCACTGGCCGTAGAAATCGCCGGTCTTGTTGGCGCGGAACCAGGTGTCGCGCACAAAGCCGGGAATCGCGTCTTGCTTGACGCCGAAGGACGGCACCATCCAGGCGTGGATCACGTCGTTGGCGGTGGTGATGATGCGGATCTTTTTGTCCACCGGCACGACCATCGGGTTGTCCAC
Organism: Comamonadaceae bacterium; assembly: GCA_013823655.1. Classification (GTDB taxonomy): domain Bacteria; phylum Pseudomonadota; class Gammaproteobacteria; order Burkholderiales; family Burkholderiaceae_C; genus Hydrogenophaga. Next base: position 6,927 of record PNMN01000080.1, read on the forward strand.
CTTGAGCAGGTAGTCGTCGGTGGGCGGCGGGTTACCGCTGTTGGACATGGCGCGGTGGCTGCTGTCCAGGGTGGACAGGAAGCCAATGCCCTCGCCTTCGCCCTTGATGTAGTCGTAACCCCACTTCCACTGCATGCCGGTGGCCTTGATGGTCAGGTCGCTGTTGGTGGTGTCCTTCTGCGCCACCAGCACTTTGGTGGCCGGCAGGGCCATGCCGATGACGATGATCAGGGGGACGATGGTCCAGCCCAGTTCGACCCAGATCGGCTCGGCCAGCGCTTGCGACTTGTGCCCGACCGACTTGCGGTGCTTGACGATGGAATAAAACATCACACCGAAGACCACCACGAAGATGACGGCGCAGATGACCATCATGAACCAGTGCAACCAGTGCTGCTCGACGGCGATGTCGGTCACCGGGGGCGCGAAGTTGAGCTGGTTGACGGCCGGACCACCCGGCAGGTCGTTGACCGCGTGGGCCGCCCCGCTGACCCAGACGCCAGCGCTCAAGGCCGTGATCGAGGCCGCCGTGCGCAGCGCTGCCAGTCGGTTCCGCAGGAAATCACCCAGTGTCTTGGTCATGCTCACTTTTGTGCCTCGAAGAATATAAGTATTGATTTATATCAATACTGATTAGAACAAAATTCCTGCAATCCGCCCACCCAGGGATTACCCAAACCCGTCAAGCCCCCGCCGTCCTCACCGCGAACAGCGGCCTGGCGGGGCAGTCCGACCGACCTGGCGACCGGCTCTGCCCTGCCGCAAAAACGCTCCGCAGCGTTTGATTTATGTCAATTGTAGCGGCGGCAAAAGGCGGCTTTGCTGACGCCGACCGGCCTGATCGGGCCAGGTTTTGATCCAGCGCAAGGCGGCCGGACGCCTCGGCTTCAGCCGCGTCCGGCCTTCAGCATGGCGCGCATCCGATCCACCGACACCGACTGGCTCGACCCCAGCGGCACGCGGGGCGCAGGTTTGAAGGCATGGCCATGGATGATCTCGAAGCTCAGCAACAGGCGCCCGTCCTCGCCCCGGGGCAGACCCGCCTCCAGCGCATCGAGCAGGCCAGCGCGCCAGGACCGCCCGCGCAAGGCGCCAAACCGGTTCACATGCAGGTTGCGCCCCAGTTCGCGCAATTCCTGCAACAGCGCCGCAGCACTGGAATACGACAGGGTGATGCGCTCCATGTCCATCACCGGCTCGGCAAACCCGCTGTGCACCAGCATGTCGCCCCAGTCGTGCATGTCGGTGAACGCATGCGCCGGATCGGGCCAGCCTGCCCGGGCGTAGACCGCGCGCAGCTCGCGCAGCGTGTCCGGCCCGAGGCAGGAAAACATCAGGAACCCGTTGGTCTGGATCAGGCTGTGCCACTGCTGCAGCAAGGGCAAGGGTTGCGGCTCGTGGTGCAGCGCCATGTTGGCCCAGACCATGCCCACCTGCTCCCCTGCGGCCAGTGGGCTGGTGCGCTGTTCGCGGCGCCACTGCAAGGGGTTCCACGAGCGCGCAGCGGGCTCCCGCGTGGTGCGCAGCGCCTGCCCCAGCTGGGCCGCATGGACATGGCAGCGGGCCTGTGGCAGGCGCTCGCGCAGCAGGCGATGGGCCTGCAGGCCGCCATTCAATGGCTCCCAGTGCAGCCAGCTCGGTGGCGGCTCGCGAAAGCATTGCAGTCGCTGCGCCATGCGCGAGGCCACTTCCTCGTGCAGCCAGGGGCTCTGGGTGCGCGGCAGCTCGCGCCAGCGTCGCGCGGCCACGGCGTCCATGCCCGGTACAGCGGCGGCATCTTCGGGGGTGGGATTCACAGGGTGGGGGCTGGGGCGGGTGGAGCGGGGAAGTATATTGGCCCCATGTTCGGCTCCGGGTCATTCTCCCTGCGGGCTGCCCGCTGGCCGGGCACCTGCCAGGTGTGCGGGCGCTGGCCGTCACAGCCGGTGTGCCCGGCTTGCGAGGCGCGCTTTGCGCCGCCTTGCTGGCGCTGCCAGGCTTGCGCCGCGCGGCTGCCATCCGACCACGGTCTTTGCGGCGCCTGCAGCACCACGCCCGAGCCCGGCCCCCTGCAGACTTGCGTGGCCGTGGTGGACTACGCCTTTCCCTGGGACGGCCTGGTGGCCCGGTTCAAGTTTCGCCACCAGCCCGGCTGGGCCGGTCCGCTGGCCGAACTCATGCTGCGCAAGCCTGAGACCCGGGCGCTGCTGCAGACCTGCACCCGGCTGGTGCCGATTCCCGTCACGCCCGCCCGCCTGGCCGAGCGCGGCTACAACCAGGCCTGGGAACTGGCCAAGGCGCTGCACCAGCGCGCCGCCCCGGCCACGCTGCTGGCCCTGCCCGAGGCCTTGGTGCGGGTGCGCGAGACCGCCGACCAGCACCAACTGCCGCGCGAACAGCGCCTGCGCAACCTGCGCGGTGCCTTTGCCGCACACCCGGACCAGGTTGCGCATCTGGCGCAAGCCCATGTGCTGCTGGTGGACGACGTGACCACCACCGGCGCCACCCTGCAGGCCGCGGCACAGGCGCTGCAGCGGGCCGGTGCCGCCCGGATCAGCGCCCTGGTGCTGGCGCGCACACCGTCCGATTGAGACCCATGCCGGCGGCACCCACATTGACATTCATCAAGCGGCCGCGCGCCGACAGCCGCACGGGCTCTTTCACCGGCCTCTCTGGGCTTATGATCCCGGCCTTGCAGGGAGGCCACAAGACCAGCTCACTGGCACGCCACGGTTTCACGCCCGACGCCACCGACCCTGCACGCCATGTTCCACATCGTCCTCGTTGCGCCCGAGATACCGCCCAACACCGGGAACGTGATCCGGCTGAGCGCCAACACCGGCTGCACGCTGCACCTGATCGAGCCGCTGGGGTTCTCGATGGACGACAAGCAGATGCGCCGCGCCGGACTGGACTACCACGAGTACGCCGAGCTGCGCCGCCACGCCGACTGGGATCGTTTCCTGCAGACCGAACAACCCGACCCGCAACGCCTGTTTGCCTTCACCACGAAAGGCAGCCGCAGCGCGTTCGACATCGGTTTCCGGGCTGGCGACTGGCTGGTGTTTGGCTCGGAAACGCAAGGTCTGTCGGCCGAATTGCGCGAACAGTTCCCCGCGCCCCAGCGCCTGCGCCTGCCGATGATGGCGGGCCAGCGCAGCCTGAACCTGTCCAACGCGGTGGCCGTGGTGGTGTTCGAAGCCTGGCGCCAGCAGGGGTTTGGAGCCACAGCAGCGTGAAACTGGTCACCATCCCCGTGGGGCACCGCCCCCGTCCTTCTTTCGCATCAGGGCGAACCATGCGTCAATGCAGACATCTGCAAGCTTCGCCACCCGCCGCACGCGCCGCCACGACCCGGCCAGCCGCCTGGAGAATGCCGTGATCCCAGCCATCGCCCGCTTCATCAGAGGGTCGCTCAAGCCGCGAACGAACGGGCGAAAGACCATTCCTTTGAAAGACCTGCAAGCCATGCGAATGGCTTTGCTGCGTTGCATCGACGACTGCGACAGCGTGTCCGCCCGGCGCCTGAACCACCAAATCATCCACGCCCAGACGGCCCAGGAACTCTGGCTGCTGCGCAACGACGCCTACCAACTGATCTCGCGGCAGACCAGCCAGGCCGTGGCGGCCGAACGCATCAACGCGCTGATCTCGTCTTTTCAAGGCTGGGTCGAACCGAGCCAGCTGGTCCGCATCAAATAGGCTGTTGCCCCCCAGGCTCCGCCGCTGCGCGGGTCGCTGCCCCCCGAGGGGGTGCGAATTCAGCTTGGGGCGGTCTCTCAGGGGTAGCGTCGCACCAGGGACTCGGCCACACACACCGGCTTGTCCGCTCCTTCGCGCTCCACCGTCACCTGCCAGGTCATCTGCAGGCCCTCGTGCTCGATGGGCTCGCACGCCAGCAGCTTCATGCGCGCGCGCAGGCGGCTGCCCACCGGCACCGGTGCCGTGAAACGCACCTTGTTGAGCCCGTAGTTCACCCCCATGCGCGAGCGGCGCACCTCGAACGAGGATTCAAAAAACACCGGCAACAGCGACAGCGTGAGAAAACCGTGCGCGATGGGTGCGCCAAACGGCCCCTGTTTCGCGCGCTCCACGTCCACATGGATCCACTGGTGGTCGCCAGTGGCTTCGGCGAAACGGTTGACCCGCTCCTGGGTGATGCAATCCAGTCGCTCACGGCCACTTCCTGGCCCACACAGGCGGCCAGATCGGCCAGGGTTTCAAAGGTTTTCATGCCGTCAACCGGGGGGCTGATGGCCCCCGTCTGGCGGCCTTCGGCATCAGGCGTTCAACCACTTCGTGAGGCCCTGCCATTGCTGCAGATCCTTCTCGACCCGGCTCGGCGCAATGTCGAACAGCGTGAGCCCGCGCGCCGCGAGGTGGATGTAGTTTTGCGTGTCGCGCAGGTAGGCCAGCACCGGCAGGCCCAGACCATCCACGAACTCGTGCAGCTTCTCGGCGGCGATGGTGCGCTCGTCCACCCGCATGCCCACAATGCCCACGTCCAGCTTGCCCGCGTGCTTGGTCGCGGCCAATTCGTCCAGAAAAACGCGGGTGGCGTAGATGTCGAAAATGCTCGGCTGCAGCGGCACCAGCACCTTGTCGGCCAGCTTGAGCACGTCCTTGAAGCGCCAGCCGTGCAGACCGGCGGGCGTGTCCAGCACCACGTGCGACACGTCTTTCGGCGGGCGGGCGATCAACTCGCTGCTGATATCCCAGGTACTGATGGGCCGCGCCGTCGGCGGGCGCAGGCGCAACCAGAGCTGCGAGGACTGCTGGCGGTCCGCATCACCGAGCATGACGCTGTGCCCCAGGCTGGCGAAATACCCGGCCACGTTGGTGGACAGCGTGGACTTGCCCACGCCCCCTTTGGGATTGGCTACCACCACGACCGGCATATCGACCTCCTGGATGACGGAACAGACGGCCCCTATGTTATCCCCGATGGCCAGTGCAAATCCCCCACCGGCGGCCATCCCTTGCCCTGCGGCATGCCGCCGCTGCGCACGCACTCACCGGCACCGACAACCGGGCGGACGCGGTGTCGGCGCTGGACGTGCAGCGGGTGCGCTGATGCCATCAGAGGCTGAAGGATTCGAGCAGGGCCTCGCCCCAGACCCAGGGTCCGGTGAGCGTCAGCGTCACCGTGGTCCAGTCGCCGTCGCTCTGCTGCTGCAGGTCGGCGTCCCACGCGCCGCCGTCGTCCAGCGGGCCGCGCGGGCCAGGGCTGTGGCGCGCAGCCCATTCCAGCACCGCCTGCGCCTCGGCCAGCACCGGCGGGCACATCAGCCGCGCGCACGCTGGCCACGGCTTCCCAGCTGCCGGTGCCTTCGCCATCGTCGCTGGCGTCGAAGATCAGGTACTGCGGTGCCATGAGGTGCCTATCGGGCTGCTACCCGCCGGCACTTGAGGGCACTGTGGGACGCGTTGCGCGCATCAGCCATCCGACACAATCAGGTGTCGATGTTGCCCGCGCGCAGTGCGTTTGCCTCGATGAATTCGCGCCGCGGTTCCACTTCGTCGCCCATCAGCATGGTGAACACGCGAT
>PNMN01000081.1 GCA_013823655.1 Comamonadaceae bacterium
CTCATCCCAGAGCCGCTCGCACTGCCCGAACCAGCGCGCAGCCTCCAGGTCGCCGCGCGCCGTGAGCGCCGCACTGTCCAGCAGCCGCCATTGCGGCTTGCCCGCCAGTTCGGCATTTTTGTCCCTGGCCTGCTCCTCCTTCACCAGCGGCAAGGCAATCAGCGGCGGGTTGACAAGGGCGAAGGGGATGACGTTGCGTGCAATGGCGGTGCGGTAGAGGTATTGGCCCTGCACCGAGCCGGTGAGCGAGATGCCGTCCCAGGGCTTCTTGGCGCCATCGAGCGCCAGCGGGTGGGTGCGGATGTTGACGGTGCGCCCGGACACGTCGGTCTGCGCGTTCACCGCCATGCCCTGGGGCTCCACGAAGTAAAACGCGCGCGGCACGATGGTGGCACCCTGCTTGAAGCGGTCTGCGTAGGCGTTGCCCCCGCTCTGCCCCTGGATGCGTTGCTGCACCAGGGCCGAGCGCTTTTTGCGGCTTTTTTCGTTGCCCAGTTCCTGGAAGTACCAGCGCGTGGTCTGCTCTTTCAGGAACTGCTGGGCGTCGCGCCAGTGCAGGTGGGGCCGGGGCAACCGGCCGTCGAACACGGTGCCGACGATGCCGGTCTTGGGCAGCGCACGGGCGCGTTGGGCCGCTTCGGTTTCCGGGTGTGAAGCGCTTGCGTGAAGCACGCAGGCAGGCACGTTGAACAAGGGGCTCACGCCATCGAGATCCCACACCTCCGCCAGTTTGAAGCCGCTGGCCTGTCCGCTGCGCACGTTGGCATGCTGGTCTGCTGTCAAAAAGGCGCGCGGCAACACAAACGCCATCTGGGCGCCGTCTTTGGCCAGGTATTTGCCGCAATGCGAGAGGAACACCGCCGCCAGATCGATGTGCGGGTTGTTGGCCTTGGCCGATGGCATGAGGTTGTAGACCCGGGCAATGTCGCGCACCAGTTGCTGGTAGTCACCGCTGCCGATGTCGGAATAGGTCAACCAGGGCGGGTTGGCGACGATGGCATCGAACACGCGGTACATGAACACCGGCTGGTAGAGGTTTTGCAGCACGAACTGCCAGATCGTGTCGCGCCCCTTCTGTTTGGCCTCCCGCATGGCCTTGTAGATCGCGTGCAGCTCGCCCACGAGCTGCTTGTCGATCTCGACCGTGGGCACCCGTGCGCGCAACGCCGTTTCGAAAACTTCGAACGGTTGCTCGATCTCAAGGCTGGTGTCCACGAAGTGCTGCGCCAGCTCGATGGCTTTGACGAAGCGGTCGGGTTGCCCGATGAAGGGCGTCATGTCCAGGGGCAGCCGCTTGTCGTCGACACGCACCAGAAAGTGATGACCCGAGGTGTAGAGCGATTTTTTGCCCTCGTCTTGCGAGAGAAACAAGGTGTTGGCCAGGTACACATGGAGCGTGACCGGCGCTTTGGCACGGGCCACCCCCTCGCCCAGCGCCAGCAGCAGCGTGGTCTTGGCGATCTGCACCGACAGCGGGTGCACGTCGATGCCGGTGATCTGGTTGGCGATCTGCTGCACCGGCATGTCGGGCCAGTCGGTGCGCAACCGGGCCACCAGCGCCCGCAGGAAGGAGCCGGAGCCACAGGCCGGATCGAGCACGCGAGAGCTGCGCTCGAGTTGCAGGCTGTCTACAACCCGCTCACACAACCAGTCGGGCGTGTAGTACTCGCCCAGCGCGTGGCGGGTGTCGATGTCGATCAGCTCCTGGTACACACCCTTCAAGATGTCTTCCTCGACATCGGTGAAGTCGTATTCGGTGATCTGGTTGTAGAGCTCGCGCAGCGCGGGGGCCAGCTGGGCAAAGATGGCTGTGTCGGACACCCAGTAGAAGAAGTCGCCCTCGACAAAATTGGCCACGTTGAGCGCATTGAAAGCCTCGCCAGTCAGGATGCGGCGCAGTTCGTCATCGTCTGGCCTGGCAGCGGGGCGCAGCACCACGTAAGCCAACAGCTTGGAAAAAATGCTCAGGTAGGTGTGGATCAGGTAGACCGCCTTGCGGTCGTCAAAGCGACCGTAGGCGAGTTCCAGAAAACGCTGCCATTGCTCAAAGGCCACGTGCACCGGCGACGCCACACCGGGGCCGGGCATGGCGGCACGCATGGCCTGGACGGTGTTGATGAAAGCGCGGGAGGTGTCGCCGAAGTCGAGCTGGATTTCGCCCAGCGTGGCCCGGCGCTTGGTGGAGCGGAAAAGCAACCGGTCCAGGAAGTAAAAAAACTGCTGTTCGTTGTCGCGCTTGACTTCAAAGTCTTCGACCTTGCGCAGCGCCACCCGGCTGGGCGCCTCCTGGGCCAGCAGCACCTCCAGATCAGGAGCATAGCTGCGCCAAATCCGGCCGTCGGTGGCGATCAGCACGAAGTCGTACCGCTCGCCGCTGTGCCATTTGCCCGCCAGGTATTCGGCCAACTGGTCTTCCGCGTGGCGCCCGGTCTTGGCCAGGTCTTTTTCCCACTCGATGATGACGTTGCTGTACGCGATGTCGGCGTAGCCGGTTTTGGGCACGCCTTTGCGCGGGATGTTGAAGATGGTTTTTTCGCCGCCGGCGGCCATCTGATCAATGAGCGAGCGCGAGGCCGCACTGTCCTTGAACAAGCGCGTGAGCAGGTTCTGAAAGCGCAGCTTCTTGGCTTCTTCGCTGTTGGAGGCCTTCACGCCCGCGAGGTAATCCATGATTTCCTCTGAGACCTTGTTTTCAATCATGGAGCGTGTTCCCTGAAGATTCAGTACGGGCACCGAGAACTATACGGCTCTACACCGCCGCCGCCAGCCGCTGCACGCCCTCTTCAATCTTCTCCAGCCCCACCGTGGCAAAGCTCAGGCGCAGCGTGGCGTGATCAGGGTTCGAAGCAAAGAACGGCGCGCCGGGCACAAAGGCCACGCCTTGTTCAATCGCGCGTTTGGCCAGCGCCCCGCCGTCGGCCACCTTCCCGCCCGCGCCGGTCAGGCGGGCCCAGACGAACAGGCCGCCTTGCGGTTGCACGAATTCGATGGCGTCGCCCAGCTCGCGCCGCAGGGCATTGCCCATGGCCATGGCACGCTCGGCGTAGACGGCGCGCACCTTGGCCAGGGTGTCGGGCATGCGCCCGGCTTTGAGGTACTGCGCGGCGGTGGCCTGGGCGAAGGTGCTGGTGTGGGCGTCGCTGAACTGCTTGCACATGGTGGCCTTGGCCAGCAATTCGGCGGGGCCGAGCATCCAGCCCAGGCGCAGGCCGGGTGAGAGGACCTTGCTGAGTGAACCGCAGTGCACCAGGCGCTCGCGGCTGCCGGGCACTTGGCTGCTGAGGGCCAGCAGGCTGGGCGGTGGCGCTTCGCCAAAGTAGAGGTCGCCGTAGGGGTCGTCTTCCACGATCAGGGTGTTGTGCTGCACCGCCATTTCCAGCACTTGTCTGCGCCGCTCCAGGCTGAGCAGGGCACCGCTGGGGTTGCCGAAGGTCGGGATGAGGTAGACGAACTTGGGGCGGTGCTCGGCGATGAGCTGCTCCAGCCGCACGGTGTCGACACCGTGGCCGTCCACCGGCGCGCTGATGAGTTGCGCGCCATAGAGGCGGAAGCACTGGATGGTGGCGAGGAAGGTGGGGCCTTCGACGATGACCTTGTCGCCGGGGGAAATCAGCGTCTTGCCCAGCAGGTCCAGCGCCTGCTGGCTGCCGGTGGTGACGATCAGGTCGCTGGCGGCCACGCCTGGCGTGCCCTTGCTGGCCATGAAGGCGGCGAGCTGTTCGCGCAGCGGCTGGTAGCCCTCGGTGGCGCCGTATTGCAGGGTGGCACCGGGCTCTTCGGTCAGCGCGGCGTTGACGGCCGCGCGGATGCCGTCCACGTCGAACAGGGCGCTGTCGGGGAAGCCGCCGGCAAAACTGATGATGCCGGGCTTGCCCAGCAGCTTGAAGAGTTCGCGGATGGCGGAGGTTTCGACGTTGTTCAGTCGGTCGGCGAAGGGAATCTGGAAAGGCATGGCGGGTCTCGGGCGGGAATGAACGGGGTTGTGCCCCGGATGTTAGCGCCCGCTGCACGGGCCGCACTGCGTGCCAAAACACACAGAGCGCCGGGGCCGGGCAGTCATCAGGGCGCAAATGGCGGTGCTTTGTGCCGGTTTTCGGGGCTTGGGATCGGACACAAGCCGCAAGAATGCCTGTGAACCCGAGTCTTGACCGGAGCACCCGATGACCGCGACCGAATTTTTCAAGGACCTGACCTTGCCCATGATGCCCGAGGTGGCGCATGAACTGATCCGGTCCCTCAGCGAGGAGGATGTGCCACTGACCCACCTGCGCGAAGCGATCGGGCGCGACCCGGCGCTCTCAGTGCAGTTGCTGCGCCTGGCCAACAGCGCCCACTACGGCAACCGCTCCAAGGTGGGCAGCATCGACGAAGCGATTGCCCGCGTGGGCGTGAACCAGGTGCGCGCGCTGGCGCTGGCGGCGTTTTTCAACGACGCCTTCCCCGTGGCACCGGGGCTGGACCGCCAGGCCTTCTGGCGCGCCAGCCAGACCTGCGGCGGCCTGAGCCAGTGGCTGGCCAGCGGCATCGGCTCGGACAGCGAACAGGCCTGGCTGACCGGTTTCATGGTGCGCCTGGGCGAGCTGCTCATGGGCATGAAGTCGCCCTCGTGCGTGGCCGAGTTCGAGCGCCAGCCGCAGGCCCCGGGCGAGCGCTGGCAGCGCGAAGCCGCGCTGATGGGGCTGACCGAAGGCCAGGTGAGCGCCGAGCTGGCGCGCTGCTGGAACTTCCCCGACAACATGATCCAGGCGCTGGACGCCGCCGCCGCGCCGCTGGCAGCACAACCGTTCTCGCGCCTGGGCGCGGTGCTGCACGTGGCCGAGCTGCTGGCCGCCGCACCGGCCACCGACGACGCTGCGGTGGACGATCTGCCCGCCGATGTGCTGGCGGCGCTGGAGGTGGACGCCGACTGGATGCGCGAGCGCCTGCCGCAGGCGCAACGCTATGTGGACGCCTCGCGACTCCACTGAACGCCCCTTTTCAACACAACCCCAGGAGCTGCCCGATGTCCCAGATGGCCGATTTCTTCAAGAACCTCAGCCTGCCCACCATGCCGGAGGTGGCGCACGAGCTGATCCGTTCGCTCAACGACGACGACGCGCCGCTGGCGCAGGTGCGCAACGCCATTGCCAAAGACCCGGCCCTGGCCGTCAAGCTGCTGCGCCTGGCCAACAGTGCGCGCTACGGCGCTTCGCGCTCGGTGAGCAGCATCGACGACGCGATTGCCCTGGTGGGCGCGGGCCAGGTGCGCACGCTGGCGCTCTCGTCTTGCCTGAACGACGCCTTCCCCGTGGTGCCCGGCCTGGACCGCAACACCTTCTGGCGCGAAAGCCAGGTCTGCGGCGGTTACGCCCAGTGGCTGGCCAACGGCATCGGCTCGGATGCCGAACAGGCCTGGCTGACCGGCTTCATGGTGCGGCTGGGTGAACTGGTGATGGCGCAGAACATTCCCGGCTGCCTGAATGACATTGAAAAACTGCCGCACCACCCGGGCGCCCGCTGGGAGCGCGAATCGGCGGTGCTGGGCTTCACCGAAGGCCAGGTGACGGCCGAGATGGCGCGCCGCTGGAACTTCCCCGAAGCCGTGGTGCACGCGCTCGACGCCTCGGCCGATCCGCTGGCCGCGCGACCGTTCTCGCGCCTGGGCGCGGTGCTGCACCTGGCCGAGCTGCTGGCCGAATCGGACGCTTCAACCCCCGATGCCGTGGACAACCTGCCCGCCGACGTGCTCGCCGCCCTGCACGTGGACGCCGACTGGATGCGCAGCCGCCTGCCGCAGGCACAGGCCTTCGTGGACGCTTCCACGCTGCAGTGATCGCATCGGACCACCCCGGCACAAGCACCCCAATGCGAGGGTGGTCAACACCGGTTCTTCTGTGGCGAAATACGACAGGCTCCTCGCGCGACGCCCCGTCGCCGTCAGCCACAGGAGGACGCCATGCCCGAACCCAGCCACGACCGCCACAACGAACTGGGCGAAACAACCGTCACCAGCGTGCAGTTGCACGCGGGCGAGCGGGCCAGGAAACGCTTTTTGCACCAGCTGCAAGCGGCGCTCGGCACCGGGTGCTCGCTTTCGTGCCTGACCCCCGGGCCCAGCGCCCATGTGTACGTGATTCCCCAGGCCGCCGAGCAGCAGGCGCGCCGCCTGCCCGAACTGGCCTCTGACGCCGGCTGGGAAAACCAGTTGCGCCAGTGGGGCGCTCGCTCGGTGAACCGACTCAGCCGCGACCTGCTGTTTGCGCTGACGCAGCGCGGCGGCGTGGCGGCACCGGCTGGCGCACCGGGCCCGGTGAAACTCTCCAGCCCGGGCCGTGCGCCCGCCGTGCGCGCGCTGCCCACCAGCAGCGCACTGCCGATGCTGTTTCGCGGCCCGTTTGACTGGCACCTCGACGAGCGTGGTGCCAACGTGGTGAAAGCCTGGGATCTGTTTGCGGCCGACCTGCAGTTCCGCAGCGCCCTGCCCTGGGGCAGCATCCGCGTGGGCCACATCGACACCGGCTACACCGAACACAGCGCCCTGGCCTGGACCGGTGGCCACAGCAGCACGGTGAACGTGGGTGCGGGGTTCGACTTCTGGGACGGCCCGGCGCACCCCGACCCGCGCGACGAGTGGCTGCCCGGCTTCCCTGGCCACGGCACCCGCACCAGCAGCACCATCGCCGGCTTTCTGGTAGACGGCCCGGCACAGCCCTTCTACGGTGCGGCACCGGGCGCGGCCATCGTGCCCTACCGGGTGACGGACTCGGTGATCATCGACCATGTGAAAGACAAGGTGGGCGCGGCGATCCGCCACGCGGTGGACGGCGGCTGCGGTGTCATCAACATCTCGCTGGGCGCACTGTTCGGCAGCCGCCACCTGTCTGGCGCGCTGGACCATGCGCACGAGCGCGGCGTGATCGTGGCCTGCGCGGCGGGCAATGTGTGGGGCGAGGTGATCTACCCCGGGCGCTACAACCGCTGCATCACCGTGGGTGGCGTGGGGCCGGGCATGCGACCGTGGTCGGGCAGCGCACACGGGCAGTATGTGGACCTGTGCGCGCCATCCGACGTGATCCGCCGCGTGAAGGCGCAGCCGCTGCCACCGGGCACGGCGGCCAGCGGCATCGAGCCCAAGGTGGACGGCGACGGCACCTCGTACGGCACGGCGCTGTGCTCGGGGGTGGCCGCACTCTGGCTCGCCTACCACGGCGTGGACGCGCTGCGTGCCCGTTACGCTGCGGGCGGCCTGTGGCAGATTCCCCGCGCCTTCAAGCACCTGCTGCGCCAGACCGCCGTGGTGCCCGCCGGCTGGGACCGCACCGAATACGGCAGCGGCATCATCAACGCAGCGGCGCTGCTGGCCGCGCCCCTGCCCAGCAACGGCGCGCTGCCACCGGTGCAGCCCGCAGCGGGCGTGTACGACCCGAACGACTGAAGGGTGCCCGCAGATAGACTCGGCAGCCATGAAACCCGCCGCCATCGAAGCCTTCTTCGCCACCCTGCAAGCCGCCAACCCGCACCCGGTCACCGAGCTGGAATACGCCAGCGTGTTCGAGCTGCTGGCCGCGGTGTTGCTCTCGGCCCAGGCCACCGACGTGAGCGTGAACAAGGCCACGCGCCGGCTGTTCCCGGTGGCGAACACGCCGCAGAAAATCCTGGCGCTCGGGCTCGAAGGGCTGGAGGCTTACATCAAGACCATCGGCCTGTACCGCAGCAAGGCCAGGCACCTGATGCAGACCTGCCAGATCCTGGTGGACCAGCACGGCGGCCAAGTGCCGCGCACCCGCGAGGCGCTGCAAGCCCTGCCCGGCGTGGGCCGCAAGACCGCCAACGTGGTGCTCAACGTGGCCTTCGGCCAGCCCACTTTTGCCGTCGACACGCACATCTTTCGCGTCAGCAACCGCACCGGCCTGGCGCCGGGCAAAACACCGCTGGCGGTGGAGCAGCAACTGATCCAGCGCGTGCCTGCGGCCTACGCGGTGGACTCGCACCACTGGATGATCTTGCTGGGGCGCTACGTGTGCCTGGCGCGCAAGCCGCTGTGCCACCAGTGCGCGGTGGCTGCGGTGTGCGACTTCAAGCCCAAGACGACAGGCTGAGAGAAAACCCAAGTTTCAGAGTTCCAGCGCCATCCAGCCCCCGGGCTCGGGCGACTCGCGCGGCCACTGGCTGGCGCAGCGGATCGGGCCGCGCCCGTTCGCGACGACAAACTGCGCGGCACGGATCACGCCCGCGTGGGTGATCCAGAGCGCCTCATTCAGTCCGCTGGCGCGCAGCTCGGCCAGCGCTTGGGCCACGCGATCCATGAGTTGCTGCGTGCTCTCGGCGCCGCCAAAACGGTGCTGCGCAAAGTCGGCCAGCCACAGATCGAACGCGGCACGCGGGATCGTGTCCCAGGGTTGCAGCTCCCAGTGGCCGAAGTTGATTTCGTTCAAGCGCGTGTCGATGGTGGGGGTGCCCAGGTCGGGCCGCAAGCGAACCAAGGCCTGCGCCAGCTGCTGCGCGCGGCCCAGGCCCGACACCCAGACCGGCAGCCCGGGCGGCAGCAGGGCCGCAGCGGTTTGGGCGGCACGCAGCGTGAGCGCGGAGCTGGCCGACACGTCGCTCGCGCCGTAGCACAGCCCCGCGTCCAGCGCGACCTTTGCATGCCGCAGCAGCCAGAGCTTCACAGGGCCAGCGCCAGACCGAGATAGAACAGCAGCTCGCACACCTGCTGCGTGGCGCCCAGGCCATCGCCGGTGAAGCCCCCCAGCCGCCGCTGCAGCAGGCGCCACATCCCGGCCAGGGCGAACAGCGCGCCGAGCAGCGCGGGCAGCCAGGGCGCGCCGGGTGCCAGCCAGCCCACCAGCGCCATGGCCAGCACCCACCACAGCAGGCCGACGAACAGCCCGGCGTTGGCGATGCTGTCGGCGAGCGGTTTCGATTTGGACTGATGTGTGTCGCCCACGTGCGCCAGCGTGCGGATGACAAACAGCGGCATGAGCCGCGAAGTGACGTGCCCGGCGAACAGGGCCAGCGCCGCCAGCCAGGCACCCCCGGCCTGCGCCAGCAAGGCCAGGAGCGCGACCTTGCTCAGGACGGCCAGCACCAAGGCCAGCGCGCCGTAGCTGCCGATGCGCGGGTCCTTCATGATCTCCAGCGCACGCTCGCGACCCACCGCGCCGCCCAGGCCGTCGGCGGTGTCGGCCAGGCCGTCTTCGTGGAAGGCGCCGGTGAGCCAGACGCTGAACGCCGTGCCCAGCACCGCCGCCACCCAGGGCGCGGCGGTCTGCGCGGGCAAGGCGCTCATGAGCGACCAGAACACCAGCGCGCTCAGGCCACCGACCACCCAGCCCACCCCCGGAAAATGCGCCGCGCTGGCGCGCAGCATGGCCGGGCTGAAGCCGACCCAGACCGCCAGCCGCCCCGTCACCGGGATGCGGGTGAAGAACTGGATGGCCAACAGAAAGTGGCGAAAGAACATCAACGCCCCCCTGCGCCGCTGCGTGTCTTCCCTCCCGGGGGACGCAGCCTGTGGCCCGTCCTGGGCTTGACGAAGGGCGGTTCCACGGCTGCCTCAGGCTTGGGTGGCCGCATGTGCCCGATCCTCGTCCTGCCGCGACACCCCCGCCGATTCAAAGCTCGCCATCTCGCGCAGGATGGCGCAGGCGCTCAGCAGCAGCGGCCAGGCCAGGGCCGCGCCCGAGCCTTCGCCCAGGCGCAGGCCCAGGTCCAGCAGCGGCTCGGCCTTCAGGTGCGCCAGCATCAGCGCATGGCCGCGCTCGCCCGAGCGGTGGGCGAACACGCAGCGCTGCAACACCGCGGGTTGCAGCGCGCTGGCCACCAGCACGGCGGCGCTGGCGATGAAGCCATCGACCACGATCACGCGCCGCTCCTGCGCGGCCTGCAACACCGCGCCGACCATGGTGGCGATTTCGAAGCCGCCAAACGCCGCCAGCGCGGCCAGCGGGTCCTGCGCACCGGGGTGGCGCGCCAGCACCTGGCGCAGAATGGCGAGCTTGCGCTGCACCGCCTGGGCGTCCAGCCCGGTACCGGCACCGGTGCAGTCCACGATGTCCAGCCCGGCCAGGCGGCTCATCAGCAACGAAGCGGCCGAGGTGTTGCCAATGCCCATCTCGCCCAGCAGCAGTGCGTTGCCGGGCAGGCCTCTCAGCACCGCCGCACCGTTGCACAGCGCTGCTTCGCACTGCAAAGGCGTCATGGCCGGGCTTTCCAGCGCATCGGCCGTGCCGGGTGCCACCTTGCGGATCAGCAAGCCCGGGCGCTCGGCGAAGTCGTGGCGCACGCCGCAGTCCACCACCGTCAGGCCGATGCCGTGCTGCCGCGCCAGCACGCTCACCGCAGCGCCACCGGTCAGGAAGTTTTCCACCATCTGCCAGGTCACATCGCTCGGGTAGGCCGAAACGCCGCGCGCGGCCAGCCCATGGTCGCCGGCGAACACCACCAGCTGCGGCTGCTGGAGTTCGGGGGACTCGTTGCCCAGGATCAGGCCGATGCGCTGGGCCAGCGCCTCGATGCGGCCGAGCGAGCCCTGCGGCTTGGTCTTGTTGTCCAGCAGGTGCTGCAGGCGCGCGGCCAGCGCGGGCTGGGTGATGTTGTCGATGGCGGGGATGGTGAAAGGCATGATTCAGCTGGGTTGGATGAGGGCATCGAGCACACCGGGCTCGAAGTGGGTTTGAATGAAATCGGCGAGACCGTCGAACACGGTCTCCAGCGTGGGCACGCTGGCGCCGAACAGCGCGCGCAGCACCGCCGGGTCTTCGAACAGGCCGTGCAGGTAGCAGCCCAGCACGTTGCCCGCCGCGTTCTGCCACGCCAGGCCGGGGATGACTTCGCGCGCGACCTCGCCCTTGGCGGCCATGGCCGGGTGCTGTGCGGTCTGGCCGTGGTGGATTTCGTAGCCCGCAGCGGACACGCCCGACAGCGAGGCCCAGGGGCCGGTGAGTTCGCCAAAGGCTGCGCTCGTGCGGCGCACGGTCTTGTCCGCATCGAAGTGGGTCACCAGCGGCAGCAGGCCCAGGCCGGGCGCGTTGCCCAGTGCCATCGGTTCTATGCCGTGCGTGTCGATCAGCGCCTCGCCCAGCATCTGCAGGCCGCCGCAAATGCCCAGCACCACCCTGCCCAGCGCGGCGTGCACGGCCAGCGCCTGGTCCAGCCCCTGCGCGCGCAGCCAGGCCAGGTCCGCCGCAGTCGATTTGGAGCCGGGCAGCACGATCCAGTCCGCGCCCGCGCAGTCGGTCGGTGTGCGCGCCCAGACCAGACGCACACCGGGCACGTTCTTCAAGGGCTGGAATTCATCGAGGTTGCTGATGCGCGGGTACGCGATGACGGCGATGGTTTTCGCCCCGTGGCCGGTCGAGGTTTCGCCGCCGGGCCGCCCCAAGGCGAAACACTCCCCCCTGGGGGGCAGCGACCCGCGCAGCGGCGGAGCGTGGGGGTACAAAGTTTCGCCGCCGGGCCGCCCCAAGGCGAAACACTCCCCCCTGGGGGGCAGCGACCCGCGCAGCGGCGGAGCGTGGGGGTACAAAGTTTCGCCGCCGGGCCGCCCCAAGGCGAAACGCTCCCCCTTGGGGGGCAGCGAGGACACGCCAGTGCCGAGCGTGGGGGTCATGTCAAAAACGCCGTCTTCCTCGGGCAGGCCGTGCTGCCACCACATCGGCAGCGTCGCCACCGTGGGCACACCGGTCAGGTCGTGCAGCATCTGCGGCGCGGGGGCGAGCAGCGCCGCATCGCCCCGGAACTTGTTGAGCACGAAGCCCTTGATGAGTGCGCGCTCGTCTTCGGGCAGCAGCGCCCAGGTGCCGTAGAGATGGGCAAAGGCGCCGCCGCGGTCGATGTCGGTCACGAGCAGGCAGCGCGCCTGCGCGTGGCGCGCCACGCGCATGTTGACGATGTCGCTGGCGTGCAGGTTGATCTCGGCGGGCGAGCCCGCGCCTTCGATCACCACCACGTCGTTCTCGGCGCGCAGCGCGTCGAGCGCGGCGCTGATGGCCGGCCAGACCTTTTCACTGCGGCCGCGCCAGGGCATGTCGCTCAGTTCACGGTTCACCTCGCCCATCAGCACCACCTGGCTGCGCGTGTCGGCCTCGGGTTTCAGCAGCAGCGGGTTCATGCGCACCTCGGGTTCGGCGCGTGCGGCCAGCGATTGGAAATACTGGGCGGAACCGATCTCGCCTTGCCCGCCCGCTGCGCCTG
>PNMN01000082.1 GCA_013823655.1 Comamonadaceae bacterium
TTAATGCAATCCTTCGTTGGTAGTAGTTCTTTTGGGGGTTCGCGAGGGAAGGATCTGTTGTCTACTAAAAGATCGTCATCGACACGCAATATTGAGAACAAGCTGAGCGGCAAGTTTGGTGGAGAAGAGTGAGATCGACACATAGAAATGGCACTTGCAGCTTATGCGTACATCAGTGCCGAAACTTGCAGCTTATGAGGGGATTCGCTAGCAGCTTTTGGTGAAGGTGCCATTGCTAACTCGTTGATTTCAAATGGATGAAACTTGCAGCTTATTCACAGACGCACACCAGCTCGCACCGCAGCCCGCAGGGCGAAGGTACTCCAGTGAGCGCAGCGCCGGGCCGCCCCAAGCCAGCTCGCACCACAGCCCGCAGGACGAAGGTATTCCAGTGAACACGACCGCGCGCCCCGTTGTACCGCTGCGCCCAGTGGGGCCAGAGCACGCACCCCGACCGGGCCGCCATCCCTGGCGGCCTGGGCGCTTGCTGCTGGCGCCGCACCGGCTGGCGTTTTTTCTCGCCATGCTGCTGCTGCTGGCCTCGGGCCTGTGGTGGGTGCTGGTGCAAGTCGATCGCGCGACCGGGGCCATCGGGTTGGGCTACGCGGTCTCGCCCACGATCGCCCATGCGGCGGTCATGAGTTTCGGTTTCATGCCGCTCTTTTTTGCCGGCT
Organism: Comamonadaceae bacterium; assembly: GCA_013823655.1. Taxonomy (GTDB): domain Bacteria; phylum Pseudomonadota; class Gammaproteobacteria; order Burkholderiales; family Burkholderiaceae_C; genus Hydrogenophaga. The sequence goes on from PNMN01000082.1 coordinate 675, forward strand.
TCCTGTTCACTGCCGGCCCCAAGTGGCTGGGCGTGGAAGGCCCCGACGCCCGGGCGCTGCTGCCTGGCCTGCTGTTGCAGGCCGGTGGCTGGTTGCTCTGGCTGGTCGGAGCCCATACCCAGCTGGGGCTTGCGGTGGTGGGCGCGACACTGGCCGCTGCCGGGCTGGGCGCGCAATACGCCCGCTTCTGGGGCCTGGTGCGGCGCAGCCCGTTGGCCGACCGCCTGCATGCCACCGTGGTGGCGCTGGCCGGCAGCGTGGGCACGCTGTGTGTCGCGGGCCTGGCGCTGGCGCTGGCGCTCGGCGCGTTCGATGTGGCACGCCCCCTGGTGCTGACCGGCCTGTGGGGTTTCGTGGTGGTGACCTACCTGGTGGTGGCACACCGCATGATTCCCTTTTTCACCTCCAGCGCCGTGCCCATGGTGCAAGCCTGGCGACCGTTCTGGGTGCTGTGGGCTCTGCTGGGTGCCGCCGCCTTCGAGGTGTTGGCGGTCTGGGTCGCCGCCAGCGGCTGGGCTGCTGCGCCGGGCTGGATGCTGCTGCAAGGCAGCATGGAGCTGCTGGCCGGTGGTGTGATCCTCTGGCTGGGTGTCGTCTGGGGCTTGGTGCAGAGCCTCAAGGTCCGGCTGCTGGCGATGCTGCATCTGGGTTTCATGTGGCTCGGCCTGGCCTTTGTGCTGGCGGGGCTGTCGCAGCTGCTGGGCCTGCGCGCCGGTGTGCCGGTGCTGGGCCTGGGCGCGCTGCACGCGCTCACCATGGGCTGCCTGGGCTCGCTGCTGCTGGCCATGGTCACGCGCGTGTCGTGCGGCCACAGCGGGCGCACCCTGGTGGCCGATGCGCTGGTCTGGGGCGTGTTCTGCGTGCTTCAGCTGGCGGTGCTGCTGCGCGTGGCGGGCGCGCTGAACGGCGCGCCCCTGTGGGTGTCCACAGCCGCCGCGCTGCTGTGGGCCGGTGTGATGTGCGTCTGGGGCCTGCGCCTGATCGGCTGGTACGGGCGCCTGCGCGCCGATGGCCGACCCGGTTGAATTTTTTGCTTGCCATGCCTTCTTCTCCACCCATGAACGCTGCCGCCGATGCGCCGTCGCCCGACTGGGCCTTTGTGGTCAGCGAGCTGATCCAGGCGCGCCAGACCGTGCTGCCCAAGCGCCTGGTGGCGCCCGGCCCGGACGCCGGGCAGACCCAGGCCATCCTGGCCGCAGCCGCTGCGGCACCCGACCACGGGCAGTTGCTGCCGTGGCGTTTCATCCTCGTGCCCGCCGATCAGCGCGCCACGCTCGCCGGGGTGTTTGCCCAGGCCTTGCTGGAGCGCGATGCCAGCGCCGCGCCCGAGCAACTGGCGCAGGCGCGCGAGAAGGCGTTCCGTGCGCCGCTGCTGATGCTGGCGGTGGTGGACGGCGCGCGCGGTGACCCCGAAGTGGACCTGTTCGAGCGCATTCTCTCGGCCGGTTGCGCGGTGCAGAACATGCTGCTGATGGCCACGGCGCAGGGCTTCGGTTCGGCGCTCACCAGCGGCAAGGCGCTGAAATCGGACGCGCTGCGGGCCTGCTTCGGCCTGGGTCCGGGCGAACAGGCGCTGTGCTTTGTGAGTGTCGGCACCGTGCTTTCGCGCAAGCCCGCGCGGGCAAGGCCCACCGTGGCCGATTATGTGAGCACCCTGGACACCATGTCCTGAGGCTGAGGACCTTCAACCCGACCGGATTTTTCATGAACATCAGCACTTTTGACGACCTGCTCGCCGCCGCCCGCGCCCAGCCCCAACCCCAGCGCCTGCTGTTCGTGTTTGCGGGTGTCGAGTTGCCGGACGACGCCAGCCCCGTCCAGCGCGCGGCGTTCGAGCAAGGCCAGGGCGGCGCGCTGGTGCCACGGATGTGTGTGGACAAAAGCCCCGACGAACTGGCCTCGTTCGACCAGCTCAGGCAGGAAGCGGCCGGCTTTGGCCAGCCCTGGGGCATGGTGTTCGCCGCCGCGCTGGCGGGCGCCCCCGGCAAGCCACCCACCAGCGCCGACGCCGACGCACCGCTGCAAAAGATGGTGGAAGCGATCCGCCAGGGCCAGATCGGGGCCTACATCCCGTTCGACGGTGAGGGCCGCGCGGTGCGGCTGGGCTGATCGCCATGGCCGGTATCCACCTGCACCAGATCAGCCCGCCAGGCCATGCCGCGCCCGGCGTGGGCTGGGAGGCACCGTTCGAGATGCTGGACGCCTGCCACGAACGCGTGGAACGCCTGCTGCGCCTGCTGGGCAAGCTGCGCGAACACGTGAAAACACACGGCGCCGACGAACAGGCCCGGCAGGCGGCGCGCGATGTCATGCGCTACTTCGACCAGGCCGGCCCGCACCACCACGAAGACGAAGAGCGCCATGTGTTCCCGCCCCTGCTGGCGCAGCGCGATCCGGCCGTGGTGGCGGTGGTGATCCGCCTCCAGCAGGACCACCGGGAGATGGCGGTGCAATGGACTGGGGTGCGTGCGGCGCTGTCTGCACTGGTCCAGGCGGCCGAAGGGTGGCCGGGGTTTTCAGCCGAGGAGCAACAGATCTTCGACACCTACGACGCGCTGTACCGGCGGCATCTGCTGGACGAGAACGGGGTGGTCTATCCTGCTGCGCGGTCGGTCATGCGGGGTGAGGCGCTGCAGTCCATGAGCGTGGACATGATGGCACGGCGGGGCGTGGTGGGGCTGAACCGACGCGGCTGAACCGCGGTCTGCTGAGCAGAATCACAAGAGTTTTTTCACCAGCGGGTGCTGCACCTTGCGCGCGGTGCCGATGGCGTAGAAGTGCTCCAGCACGCCTTCGCAAGGTGCAAACCACTGCAGGCCGTACCCAGACTCGAGCCGCTCGCGCATGCGCTCGGGCGCCGGGAACACCCCCATGCCCGACGAGCCGAAGGTGGCCAGCAGGGCGCTGTCCTCGAACTCGCCCACGATGCGCGGCACCACGCCCTGTTGCTCGAACCACTGGTCCAGCCGCAGGCGCACCGAAGCATGTGCCGTGGGCAGCAGCACCGGCACCTGGGCCAGGCTGTGCGGGAAATTCTGGCGCGCAGGCGCCAGCCACGCGGGCGGTGCGTACCAGCCCAGCGGTGAATGACCCAGCGCGTGGCTGTACAGGCGCAGATTGGGGTTGGCGGGGGCGGGCCGGTCGGACAGCACCACGTCGAGCCGGTGCAGGGCGAGATCGGCCAGCAGGTCGTCGAAGTCGGCTTCGTGGCACATCAGGCGCAGGTGCGGCTCGTCCATCACCGGGTTGAGCAGCTCGCGCACGGCGAGCTTGGGCAAACCGTCCGAAATGCCGACCACCAGGCGCACGCTGGCTTGCGTGGCGGTGTTGCGAACGGCGGCGGGCAGTTGTTCGCCCAGCAGGAAAATCTGCTCGGCCAGTTGCAACGCGGTCTGCCCGGCGTCGGTGAGCGCCAGGCCGCGGCCTGCGGGCTTGAACAACGCATGGCCGAGCGACTGCTCCAGCAGCCGCACCTGGGCACTCACCGTCTGCACCGCCATGCCCAGCCGCGCAGCCGCGTGCGACATGCCACCCTCTTTGGCCGCGACCCAGAAGTAGTACAGGTGCTTGTAGTTCAGTTCCGCTTGCATGTTCTGACTTTCCAGAAGCCTGAGTCACGCATTGTCTGCTTTATCGGAATCTCTTGCACGCTTATCCTTGCAACTTCCAATGGTCACCCTGAAAGGAGAACCCGCATGGAAAACCTCAACCGCGCTCCCGCACTCCCTGGCCGCCCTTCGCTGGCGGCGGACCGACCGCAGGCTGCCAAGGTGCTGCGCAACACCTACGCCCTGCTCTCGCTCACGATCCTGTTTGCTGCGGGCATCGCCGCGCTGGCGGTGGCCGGCAACTGGCCCGCGCCCGGGCTGGTGCTCACGCTGGCGGGCTTCTTCGGTCTGCTGTACGCGGTGCACAAGCTGCAAAACAGTGGCTGGGCACTGCCCGCGTGTTCGCGCTCACCGGCTTCATGGGCTACACGCTGGGCCCGCTGCTCTCGCACACCCTGGCCCTGCCCGGTGGTGCGGGCACCATCACCGCCGCGCTGGGCGCCACCGGCGCGACCTTCCTCGCGCTCTCGGCCTACGTGCTGAGCACGCGGCGCGACTTCAGCTTCATGGGCGGCTTCCTGTTCGCCGGCATGGTCATCGCCATCGTGCTGGGCATCACCGCCTATGCGTTCTCGATGCCCGCGCTGGCCCTGGCGGTGTCGGGCATGGTGGCGCTGCTGTCGGTGGGTCTGATCCTGTTCGAGACCAGCCGCATCGTCAACGGCGGCGAGACCAACTACGTGCTGGCCACCGTGGGCCTGTTCGTCGCGGCCTTCAACCTGTTTGTCAGCCTGCTGAGCCTGTTTGGCATCGGCAACAGCGACTGATCCCTGCCCCACAACCCAGGAGATGCACATGAAAGCCTATCCCGTCAACAGTCCCGAAGCCGCCGCGCGCGTGCTGGCCATGGCCATGCTGGCCGATGGCCAGTACTCCATGACCGAAATCCGGGCACTGGACCAGCAACAGGTGCCGACCCGCCTGGGACTCACCGCCGAAGCGTTCAAAAGCGTGGTGGACGACTTCTGTCAGGACCTGCTGCTGGCAAACGCCGGGCAGTGGACCGGCGAGGTCGACCCGACCACCCGCCAGCAGCTCATGGGTGAGATCACCGACCGCCATCTGCAGGACTTGATCCTTCAGCAGTGCGAAGCCCTCATGCTGGCCGACGGCCACCTGGCCGATGGTGAGGTGGACCTGCTGGATGCGCTCGGTGCCGCCTGGCGCCGGTCGGTGCTGGTATGAACGCCATGAAAGCCCTGATCTGGGGCCTGACCGCCCTGTTTGCCGCTGGCTGGACCGGTCTGGTCTGGGTGACGCACCAGCTGACCGGCTGGCTGCTCGGTGCCGTGGACGCCGGCACGCTCAAAGAGGCCGGTGGCACCGTGGCCGGTCTGCCGGTGCCGCCGCTGCCCGACTGGCTGGCGCCGTGGGTCGACACCGCCTGGCTGGAGGCGGTGCTGGCCTGGAGCGCCGGGCTGCTGGGCTGGCTGGGCGCGGTGCTGCCCTCGGGTGGCGCGCTGATGGCCTGGGTCGGTCCGCTGCTGTGGATCGGCTGGGGACTGGGCCTGCTGACGTTGCTGATACTGGCAGGGCTGCTGCACGTGCTGGTGGCGCGTGTCCCGTCGGTTCGTCAGGCGGTGCAGGCGGGCAGGGCATGAGCGCAGCGCCGGGCCGCTCCCAAGCCAGCTCGCACCGCAGCCCGCAGGGCGAAGGTACTCCACGGAGGGTAATCCCGTGAGCGAGGGCATGGCCCGTCGGCTGCGCGAAGCCAGCGACGCGGACCCGGTCGACCTGCGGCTGAGCCTGCGCGATTTGCTGCACCTGCACGGGGAAGCCTCGGGCGCGGTGCTGCTGATCGTCATGGCCCTGATGTCGATCCTGCCCATTGCGGGGGCGGGCACGGTGTTGAGCCTGGGCATCTTTGCGCTGGCCTGGGCCTGGCTGGGCGGGCGCGACAGCCTGCACCTGCCCGACCGCCTGGGCGCCCTGCAGCTCAACGAGACCTGGACGCGCCGATGTCTGCACGGCCTGGCCTGGACTTACGAGCGCGCCGAACACTGGTTGCGCCCGCGCTGGACCGCACTGTCCCACACGCGCACCCGTGTCTGGTGGGCGCTGTGGATCGCGCTGATGGCCGCGCTGATCTTTTTGCCACTGCCTCTGGGCAATGTGCTGCCGGGTGCCAGCCTGATGATGCTGGGCCTGGGCTGGATGTTCCGCGACGGCCTGGCCCTGCTGCTGGCGACCGTCACCGGCGTTGCGGGGGCGGGTTATGCGCTCTCGGTCGGCCACCTGGCCTTCGCGGCCTGGCAGCACCTGGGGGGTTGGGTGGGGTTTTAGAACATCTCGCCTGGTGCAGGTGCCGGGCCCCGGCATCAACGACCCGGACGGGGCCAGTGGGGGTGGTGGTCATCGACCACAAACGGGTGCGCGTGGCACACCCGCTCCCCGATCCCGCCAGCGCCCTGGGTGTGCGCATGTCCGGCTGGCAAATCCGGGTGCTCGTGCTCAATCACCTCCGGGTCCTGCGAGGGCCAGACCCAGCAAGCCACCGCAACCGCCGATGCGCTGGCGCCGCCCAGGACCCAAAAGGTCACCGGCATGCCGTACCGGGTCCCGAGCCAGCCGGCCAGGGGATAGAACAACAACCAGCAGGCGTGAGAGAGCGCGAACTGGGCGGCAAACAGCGCCGGGCGATCCGCCGGCTGAGAGGACCGTCGCAGCAAGCGTCCGGAGGGTGTCTGGGCGGTGGAGTAGCCCAGGCCGAGCACAAACCACAAGGCCATCAGCGAAGCCTGTCCCGCCACCCAGGCGCCCGCCAACAGGCCTGTCACCATCAACCCGATGCCGCCGAGCATCACGCGGCGATCGCTCAGCTTCTCCAGCAATCGAGGCAGGACCATGGCCGCCACCATCGAGCCAGCGCCAAAGCTGGCCAACGCCAAGGCCACTGCGCTCTGGGTCAGCCCCAACCCGGCCTGAACAATGACCACCGTGTTGACAAAAACCATGGCGCCTGCCGCAGCCACGGCGGCACTGACGGCCAGCAGTCCGCGCAACCGGGGCGTGGCCAGGTAGATCCGCAGACCGCGCGTGGTCCGCTCGTAGACGCTGCGGCGCTGCGGCGCTGGATGCACCGGCAAGGCCACCGACAGCACCAGCACGGCCGATGCGAGAAATCCCACCACCGTGCCACCAAAAAGATCGTGAAAACCGATCACCGTGAGCAAGGCCGCCGCCAGCATCGGGCTGACCAGGCTCTCCATGTCGTAAGCCAGGCGGGAGAGCGACAAGGCTTTGGTGTAGTCCTTTTCATCCGGCAGCACATCGGGAATGGTGGCCTGGAAGGTGGGCGTGAAGGCGGCTGAAGCCGCCTGCAACACAAAGATCAGCAGGTACACCTCCCAGATCTGGGAGACAAACGGCAGCAGCAGGGCCACGGTCGCCCGCACCAGGTCCAGCGTGACCAGCATGGCGCGCCTGGGCAGGCGCTCGGCAAAGGCCGCTGCGACGGGCGCCACGCCGACGTACGCGATCATCTTGATGGCCAGCGCCGTGCCCAGCACCATGCCCGCGTTGTCGCCCGCTAGGTCGAAGGCCAGCAGTCCGAGCGCCACCGTGGCCAGCCCGGTCCCGATCAGGGCAATCACCTGGGCGGCGAACAAGTGGCGGTAGGTGCGGTGGGCAAGAATGTCCAGCATGTTGTGCTCGGGATCAAAACGCCCGGGGCGGTGCACGCCCAGAAACCAGAGGCAGGTAGCGCGTGATTTCCCGGATCGTGAGGGGGCTGCGGCGATACTCTTTCATAATGCCTTATTTTGTTGACACAGCAAGACGGGTGGTCCGCCGCATGAGCCTGTCGCCATGAAAAGCCTGCTCGGTCAGAAACTGTACCTGCGCATCTGGCTGGCCATCGTTGCGGCGGTGGCGGTGCTCACGCTGGTGGTGGGTGGGTTGTGGCAGATGGCGCTGGACCACGACCGCGAGGAGCGCGACGCGCGCATGGCGCGCGAACTGGTGCTGCGCAACGCCGCCGGCGAGGTGGTGGGCAAGTCGCCCGCGCGGGCGGTGCGTGTGCCCGGGCAGGGCCTGGAGTTCCAGGTGACCATGAACGACGGGCAGACGATGTACGTGCAGCTGCCCCGCCCGAACCGCCCGCCAGGCAGCGAGCCTGCGGCGCTGCGCTCGTCGTCATCGACCGCCTTCTGGCTGCAGGCACCGTTTGGGTTTGTCTGGCTGCTGACGCTGGTCGGTCTGGCCGTGGCGCTGGGCGCCTACCCCATCGTGCGGCGCCTGACCAAGCGGCTGGAGGGGTTGCAAAAGGGCGTGGAGCGCTGGGGCGATGGCGACCTGAGCACGCGCCTGCCGGTGCAGGGGCGCGACGAGGTGGCCTTTCTCGCCTCCCGCTTCAACGCCGCAGCCGAGCGTGTGCAGACCCTGCTGCAATCCCACAAAGTCTTGTTGGCGAATGCCTCGCACGAGTTGCGGTCGCCGCTGGCACGCATCCGCATGGGGCTGGAGCTGCTGGGATCTGATGGCGCCAGCGCCAGCCAGCGCACCGAAATCGCGCGCAGCATCGAAGAGCTGGACCAGCTGATCGATGAGATTTTGCTGGCCAGCCGCCTGGATGTGCGCGACGCCAACGACAGCTCGGCCCTGGGCCCCACGGAAGAAATCGACCTCGTGGGCCTGGCCGCCGAGGAGTGCGCACGCACCGGGGCCGAACTGGAGGTGGCCGAGGGCGCGCCGCCGGTGCTGGTGCAGGGCCATGCGCGGCTGTTGCGCCGGGTCCTGCGCAACCTGCTGGAAAACGCGCGCCGCCACGGCGTGTCGGCCGCGGGGGTTGTGCCTGAGGAATCCGGTGTGCGACTGAGCATCGCCGTGCAAGCGGCGCATGGATCGGTGATGGCCATCGTGGCGGTGGAAGACCGCGGCCCCGGTGTGCCGCCCGAATTGAGCGAGCGCATTTTCGAGCCGTTTTACCGACTGCCGGGTGCCAGCGAGCGCGAAGGTGGTGTCGGTCTGGGGCTGTCGCTGGTCAGGTCCATTGTCACCCGCCACCGTGGCAGCGTGCGCTGTGAAGCCCGGCCCGGCGGCGGCGCCCGGTTTGTGCTGGAGTTGCCGCTGTGACCACCGCTGCGGGGTGGGCTGGCCCCCGTGTTGATCGAGCGAGATGGTTGTCAACGGCGGTGCTGGGCGTCGTTTTCACAGCAAAATCACAGCCGACTCCCCCAAACAGGGGATGTTCGAATGTCATGTGGCATCGCACAATCGCCTGCGTTGCTGTCACAACATCAACCACCAACGGATCCGGCAAACCCATACGTTGTGCAAAACGTTTGAATCTGGTCTCCCAACGACGTCCTTCCAAGGACTTCACAAAGCCACCGCAAGGTGGCTTTTTTTTGGGTGCGCCCGGCAGAAGCCGGATCAATAGGTTCAGCAGGTCATTCCATTTCCAAATCATTTGTGTCTAGGCGCGAAGCCGCAGACAGTGCTACAGCACGGCAAGGCGAAGCAACAACGACACGGATGATTTAGAAATGGAATCAGCCTTCGGTTTTCGTCTGGCGGTGCTTGCGCGGTCGTCCGGCCAGCAGGCGGTCGAACAGCGGATTGGGCAACAGGCGCAGGAGCTTGGCCACCACAGCCATCTGCCAGGGAATGACGCAGTAGCTGGCCTGCGCCGAGATGGCCCGGAACGCCCGATCAGCAAAAACCGCCGGACTCAGCAGAAAGGGCATGGGGTAGCGGTTTTTCTGCGTGAGCGGTGTGTCCACATAGCCCGGCAACAGCGTCACCACCTTCACCCCGCTGCCACGCAGTTCGCCGCGCAGGCTTTCGCAATACACCACGACCGCGGCCTTGCTGGCGCAGTAGGCACCGTGGCCGGGCAGGCCGCGGATCGCCGCCACACTGGCAATGCCCACCAGCGAGCCGCTGCCGCGCGCCACCATGGCGGCCACGAAAGGGTGAAACGTGGCCGCCAGTCCGGTGTTGTTGGTGGCGAAGGTGCGCGCTTTCACATGGAGATCGTCAGGCTCGGCGGTGTCCATGCCGATGCTGATGCCTGCGTTGGCGATCACCACCTCGGGCACGCCCTGCGCCGCGATGCAGGCCTGGCCGACCGCGACGATGCTGTCCACCTCGGCCACATCGGCACCGTAGACCCTGCAGCGGCTGGCATCCCACCCCTGGGCATCGGCCCAGGCCTGCATGTCGGCGGTGCGCCGGGCCACCAGCGCCAGCCTGTAACCGGCCGCAGCGTAGCGCGCGGCCAGTGCCTGGCCGATGCCGCTGGAGGCGCCGGTGATGAAGGCCAGCGGGGCCGGTGCGTCGGGTCGGTTCATGCGCATCCTCGGTGTGGAATCCGGTGCCGCTCAGCGCGGGGCGAGCGTCACCCGGACGCGGCCCCTGAAGTGGGCGATGCGCTCGTCGCCGCCCCGGTAGTCGAGCGTGTCGGCGGACATGCGGTCATTGCCACGAACCAGCAGCACCGGCTGGTCCGACACCAGGCGCTCGGGGTCGGTGAATATCTTCAGCGATTCGCCGCGAAACTCCAGCCGCGGCAGCGCCGCGCCGTCGGCCTGGGGCGCGGCCTCGCGGATCACCACCGCATCACCATCGAGCGTGAATTCGGTGTGGCTGCCGTTGGCGATGATGCGCCGCGCCGTGGCGCTGGTGAGCTGCCCCCCGGGGCCAAAGGAGCGGATGCGGGCGTGGTCGATTTCGGTGTTGTCGGTGACCGGATAGTGGCGGGCCTCGGCACCAAAAATCTCGGTCTTGAGTGCGCCACCGGCATCGAATTCCTTGATCGAAAAACGGTGCATGAAGTAGTCGGGTTCGTCGGTGGGCGCTCGTTCGGCCATCGGCTGTGGCGCCTCCGGTGTGGCGCGCAACAGCCAGTAGGAGCCCAGCGCGAGCAGGCCCATGAGCAACACCGGCAGGTAGATCGACACCTGGTCCCAGACCCGACGCCGGGAGCGCTTGCGCGGCCCGGCTGGGGGGGGGTGGATGGCCGCGACCGCGTTCACCGGGCTGCCGCCTCCAGCTCGCGCGCATAACCGCCGCAGGCCATCAGCAGCAGGTCGCAGAGTTCGCGCACCGCACCGGCACCCGGCGCTGCGCGGGTGATGTGGTGGGCCAGTGCCAGCACCTCGGGGTGGGCGGTGGGCGGGGTGCAGGCGAAAGCGGCGCGCCGCAGCATGGGCAGGTCGGGCCAGTCGTCACCCATGGCGGCTGCGGCTGACCAATCCAGCCCGAGTTCGGCGAGGATGGCCTCGGCCGCCGGGCGTTTGTCTTCGGTGCCAAACCGGGCGTGCGTGACGCCCAGCGCTTCCAGGCGCTTGCGCAGCGCCGCCGAGTCGCGCCCGGTCACCACCGCCGGGGTGATGCCCGCGCGCTGCAGCAGTTTGATGCCGTGACCGTCGAGCGAGTGAAAGCGTTTGAGCGTCTCACCGGTCTCGGTGAAATACAGGCCGCCGTCGGTGAGCACGCCATCCACATCAAAAAACACCACGCGCACCGGCTGCGCGCGCAGCAGCAGCTCGGGGTCGAAGTTCAGCAGAGGACGCAAGGGCGGCAGATCGGAAGACATGGCGGAAGACATGGCGCAATGCTAACCGGGGAGAACCGGGGTGCCGGAGAAATGAGCGCAGCGCCGGGCCGCCCCCAAGCCAGCTCGCACCGCAGCCCGCAGGGCGAAGGTGTTCCAGTGAGCGCAGCGCCGGGCCGTTCCCAAGCCAGCTCGCACCGCAGCCCG
>PNMN01000083.1 GCA_013823655.1 Comamonadaceae bacterium
CCGTCGTCCAGCGCCACGCGGTGGCGGCCGTCGTAGCGTTCGGTGTCGCCGCGCGCGTCGATCCAGCCGCTGCGCACCGGTGCCAGACCCTGGCGGATGTTGATGTCGGCCAGGGGGTCGGTGTAGGGGCCGGACGTGTCGTAGACCGTGACCACCTCGCCGTTGGTCAGCGCGATCTCGCGCATCGGCACCTGCACGCCGTCGGCGTGCGCGCCGGGCACGTAAACCTTGCGCGATTGCGGAAACGGCTCGCGGGTGAGGCTAAGCAGTTGCTGGAGCTTGTCGGGGGCGTTCATCGGGCGGTCTCCTGGGTGAAAAGCTGTGGCGAAAACAAACAGCTCCGGAGGACCGCCTCGGACACACACGCGGCGGTGGAATGTCCACGCCATCTTGTGTGAGTCAAGGCAAACGCTCTTCTTTCGCCGGTACTAGCCGGATCAAGTTCGCGGGTTCGGTTTTTCAACCATCTCAGCGCCGGGCCTTGGCAGGCCCGTGCACCCCGGAGCAGGCGCGAGTGTATCCCCACGGCGCGTGCCGCTCAACCACTGCAGGCGATCAACCGGCTGGCCGGCTGGGCGTTTCCACCAGCTTCACCACCGCCCACAGCACCCGGTTGGCCGGGGTGGGCAGGCCCAGCGCTGTGCCGCGTTGCACCACATAACCGTTGAGGTGGTCGATCTCGCTGGGTTTGCCGCGCATCAGGTCTTGCGCGGTGGATGAGTATTGCGCGGGCATGGTCTCGGCGATGCGGCGCACCGCCAGTTCCACGTCGCCGGGAAGCGTCACGCCGTCGGCGGCGGCCACGGCGCGGCATTCGGCCACCACGTCATGCATCACATCCGTCACGCCCGGCCGCTGCACCAGCTCCCCGTAGGCGATGCGTCCGACCGCCGAAAGTGCGTTGTAGGCGCAGTTCAGGATGAGCTTGGCCCAGAGCGCGCCGCGCACGTTGTCGCTGATCTCGGTCGGCACACCGGCGGCGCTCAGAAGCTGCGCCACTGCATCGCTGCGGGATGTATTGGAAGGGGTGGGTTCGATCACCAGCTCGCCCCGTCCGTGGTGCCGCAGGTGGCCAGGACCGGCCATCTCGGTGGCCACGTAGACCACGGCGGCAGCCACCTGAATGCCGGGCAGCACGGCGCGCAGCCGCTCGGCGTTGTCCACACCGTTCTGCAGACACAGCACCAGGGCGCCGGGCTTCAGGTGCGGGCGCATCTGCTCGCCAGCGGCTTCGGTGTCGGGCGACTTCACCGCAAACAGCACCAGATCGGCACCGGCCACGGCGCTGGCTTCGGTGCTGGCCCCGATCTGCACGGTCTCGTCAAAGCCCAGCGTCTGCATGCGCAGGCCGTGGGCCTGGACGGCCTGCACGTGCTGTGGCCGACCGATGAGCGTGACGCGGTGGCCGGCGCGCGCCAGCATGCCGCCGTAGAAGCAGCCCACCGCACCGGCGCCCATGACGGCGACCGACAGCGGGACGCTGTGGGCGGGCAACATCAGACCGGGTTGCCCAGCAGCTTGCAGATGGCGGCGATGTTCGCGGCCGACGGTTTTTCGGGCGGCATCTCGTCTTCGGCCGCGCTGGCGTCTTCGTGGGCCTGGATGGCGGCCACCAGCGCGTACTGGTTCTCCCACGACAGGGTCTTGCCCTCGGGGCACATGTCGCGCAGGGTGCCGAACCAGTAATAGCCGTCCTTGCCACCGAAGAGCTGGTCGATGCCACCGGCGTCGCCGGTTTTCAGGCCCTGGCCAGCCAGGATGAGCTTGAGTTTGTGGTGCGAAACGGAGTAGTGCATGGGCAAAAAGAGCGCGGGGTCGGCGGGGGTGGATGCAGGGGCGCGATTGTACGGAACAGCGCGGCCAGAGCCTCTTGGCACGGCGTATGTGACCCGCACGGACACCAGCGATCCCATCGATGCGATCCGCTTGCGTGCGACGCGGTTGAAGGTCTGGCGAAAGGGGGTGCTACTGGCCGAGATGGCACCCGCTCAGTCTTGGCTGTCGCTACCGGGCAGGCCGGGCAGCACCCACTTTGTTCCAGGGCGGCCAGCAGACGCGTGAGCTTTTTCTTGGCAGCCGTCGTCGAGCAACGGCGATGTACAGCGTCTGCGGGTAAGCGAACTTATTTCGTGGACGCGATGAACGCGCCCAGCTGGTCCAGATCGTGCGACCAAAAGAGGGACAGGCCTCGCTCCTGCGCCTGTTCGAGATTGAGGACTTTGAAGACCCCAGCCAGTGCCGCTGCGGGCACGACCTGTGCCGTGCCAAATTGTTTGATCCAGTATCCGGCCTTGACGGCCGCGTCGTTGTTCAACCGTTTGACGCTGTTGGTTGAGCTGTTCGATACCTTGCACTCGATCGCCATGAGCCGCGTGTCGTGCAGGCGAACGACGACATCGGCTTTGCGCTCGCCCAGCAGACATTCGGCACAGAACTGCCCGGCCTGTGGTCCTTTGACGATGGTGCCAATGGCCGAGGCTGAAACTTCGGTGAAGCCCAGGCTGCGAAGGCAATCCTTCACCTTCGTTTCTTGAGTGTCTTTGCCTTCGTTGCGCCGCTCGGTGGCGATGCGCTGTGCTGCCAAGAGCACCGACGAAGCCAGCAAAGCGGCTTCGCGTTGCTGATCGTCAGGCGAGCTACCGTCTGCCATCCACGGAAACCGATGCGGGTCGATCACGCGCTGAATCACCTGGAACACTTTCCGCAGTGCATCTGGATTCTTCTTCAGGATGCCCGGCGCAATCGAGTCCACATCGGCGATGACCTGGAGGTCGTCATCGGAGATCGGCGGACCTGCCAGGTAGCGGAGTGCTTCACCGAGCCCAAGACCGTAGGCTTCGGCCAGGTTGTCATTGGTGATCGATCCCGGGCTGAGGTCGTTGAGTTTCTTGAACAGCAGCTCGAACTTGCTGCGTGCCTGCTGGTAGTGCGTTGTCCAGGCGTCAGTGACCGCCAAGCGCTCGGCCCTGAAGAGGGCCGAGGCGGTGACCGCACCCTCGGTGAGTTCCACTGAGGTCCATCGGCGTGGTGTTGAGGTCATGCGATCAGTGATTCCAGGCTGGGGATGCGCAGACGCTCGATCTCCTTGGGCTCAAATTTGGTCAGACCACCGGCATAGGTCCTGCCGCTGCCGGTTTGAATGTTCTGGTTGAGCCAGGTCACCAGGCGGACCATCACACCAGCGGCCAGCGGCTGGCGCGGGTAGAGGCCGTGAGCGATGTTGATGTGTCGCGCCTCGCAGGCGTTGAGTGTGAACTGAGGTGGGCGGCGGGCCATGTAGGTGCACAGGATGGGGGCTGGCGCCTTGAGCCCAACCGACCACCAGGCTTTGCGGTGCTGTGCTATGTAACTCTGATCCGCACCGTTGCATTTGGCCCAGGACAGAAAGGCGCTGATGCGGCGGCGCTCTGCAGCGGTGAAGTCGTCGAGATCGGCCGGAAGGTCGATGACACGGCGCAAGACATCGACCGAGTGCAAATGCGCGCCGGCCTGGATCAAATCTTTTGCCTTGGTCACAGTCGGCAACTTGACGCGATCGGGCAGATCATTCGCCTGCTCGCCCGCGATCCAGATGCTGTTGGCACCTGTGACCTGGCCGCGATGCACGCGGAACAGCTCACCCAGCTCGATGTCGCCGGCGGCGGCAGGGGCAGACGGGCGGACCATGATGGACCAGCGCGGTGCGGCATGCAGCTGTTCGCGCGGGACGTCGATGCCCTGCGTCAAACCGTTGAGCAGCTTGAGTTCGTCAACGGCACGCACGCGCATCGGTTCGGCCGTTTCGCCGACACGAAAGCAGGTGATGGCGGCGGTGGTTGCCGTGCCCGGGAAGGCCTCCACGGAAGGGTCCAGCACGTGCAGGGCGACACCGCCCAGTTCGTCGAGCAACAGCCGTCGCAGTGCCGAGCCGTAGTTCACATCCATCCACTCGGCCGAGGTGATGAACGCGCCGACATCGCCTGGCTGGGCCAGCAAGCGTGTCTGCAGAAAAAAGTGCAGGTGCAGACCCGCCAACGCACTGGCTTTGATGCCGAATTTGGCAAAGGCCGATGCATACCAGGCTTTCCAGTTTTCGGCGATGTCGTGGTGCCGCACGTAGGGCGGATTGCCGATGAAGGCCGTCGTGCCGTTGATGCGGGGCAGGGTGATCGTTCGATAGTCTTCCACCAGTACGGCTGCCCTATCAGCCCAGCCGCGCGCAGCCAGATTGGCGCGAAGCATCAACGCCGCCAGCGGGTCTGTTTCGACCGCCACCAGCTGTGCATCAGGGAACGCCTGGCCCGCTGCCAGGATGAAGCGCCCTGATCCAGCGCCCGGGTCGACGATGCGCGCCGGTGTGTCCTGCCTGGCCAGCCAGGCCATCATGGAGTGGACGATGTGAGGTGGTGTGTAGACCGCGCCTGCGGAACGGCGCTGGGTGGCCGACCGTATGCGGGAGAAGGCTTCACCGAGGGGGTCTTCACCTTTTGCGATGGCCAGGCGAATCGCATCGATGGCGGCGGAACCAGGAACGTCCAGAGTTTTAGGTGTGGAACTCACCAGATCGTGTTCGTGGTCAGACAAGCGATCAGGCGCGGCGATGATGCTCAGACACACATCCATCAGTGCCCGTTCGTTCCGGATAGCCATTGCGGTATGGGGTTTCAAGTGCGATGGGTGAAATGGTGGGGGCGAGGTGTGCTCGACAGCGGGCATCGTAGCATGTGAATATATACAGCTTTTTGGTGTATTTCAATCTGTGTATTTCAATCCGTGCACGCGCGCAGCACCTCTTCGGCGGTGGCCGGTGCGTTCATGGCCTCTGGCTTCCCGCCCGCCTGTGCCACGGCGTCGCGCAGCGCTTCAAACACGCTGATGGCCAGCATCAAGGGTGGCTCGCCCACGGCTTTGCTGCCGTGCACGTTGTCCTCGATGTTGGCTTCGGGCCAGAGGTCCACCTTGAAGTGCGCGGGCACGTCGCCGGTGGCCGGGATTTTGTAGGTGCTGGGGGCGTGGGTCTGTAGGTAGCCCTTGCCGTTCCACACCAGTTGCTCGGTGGTCAGCCAGCCCATGCCTTGCACAAAGCCGCCTTCGATCTGGCCGATGTCGATGGCCGGGTTGATGCTGCGACCGACGTCGTGCAGGATGTCCACCTTCAGCACGCGGCTCTCGCCGGTGAGTGTGTCGATGGCGACCTCGCTCACCGCCGCGCCGCAGGCGAAGTAGTAGAACGGGCGGCCCAGCATGGTGGTCTTGTCGTAGTGGATCTTGGGCGTGCGGTAGAAGCCGTCGCTCCAGAGCTGGATGCGGTTGGCGTAGGCCGCGCCCACCACGGCTTCCCAGCTGCGGGTGGACTTCTCGGTGATGACCTGGCCGCCCTCGAAACGCACCGCGCCCGCGCCCACGCCGTCCAGCCCGGCCACGAAGGCGGCCAGGTTCTGGCGCACCTGGCGCGCCGCGAACTGCGCCGCCCGGCCATTGAGGTCGGTGCCGGCGCTGGCGGCGGTGGCGCTGGCGTTGGGCACCTTGCTGGTGTCGGCGGCGGTGCAGAGCACGCGCTCGAACGGCACGCCCAGTTCGTGTGCCACGATTTGCGCCACCTTGGTGTTCAGGCCCTGGCCCATTTCGGTGCCGCCGTGGTTCACCATCACGCTGCCGTCGGTGTACACATGCACCAGCGCGCCGGCCTGGTTGAACAGCGTGGCGGTGAAGCTGATGCCGAACTTGACCGGCGTGAGCGCCAGGCCTTTCTTGATGACCGGGCTCTGCGCGTTGAACGACTGGATCTGTTCGCGCCGCTCGCGGTAGCCGCTGGTGAGCGCCAGCTGCGTCATCAGCGGCTCCAGGATGTTGTCTTCCACCTTCATCTGGTAGTGCGTGGTATCGCGCGTGCCGATGCCGTACAGGTTGCGCAGCCGCACCGCCAGCGGGTCGGTGCCGAGCGCGCGCGCGATGTCGCCCAGGATGCGTTCGATCACGATCATGCCCTGCGGCCCGCCGAAGCCGCGAAAGGCGGTGGCGCTCTGCGTGTTGGTCTTGCAGCGGTAGGAGTGGATGGCGACGTCTTCGAGGAAGTAGGCGTTGTCGGCGTGAAAGACGGCGCGGTCGGCCACCGGGCCGGAGAGGTCGGCGCTGAAGCCACAGTTGACCAGCATCTCCAGCGCCAGCCCGCACAGCCGACCGGTGTGATCGAAGCCCACGCGGTAGCTGTATGCAAACGGGTGGCGCTTGCCGGTGACCATGAAGTCGTCGTCGCGGTCCAGCCGCAGCTTGACCGGGCAGCGCAGCTTGTTCGCCGCCACCGCCGCCCACACCGCCAGATGCCCGGCCTGCGTTTCCTTGCCGCCAAAGCCGCCGCCCATGCGTCGGCACTCCACCGTCACCGCGTGGCTGGCAATGCCCAGCGCGTGCGACACCCAGTGTTGCACCTCGCCGGGGTGTTGCGTGCTGCTGCACACCCACCACTGGTTCTGCTCCAGCGGCAGCACGTAGGCGATCTGGCCCTCCAGGTAAAAGTGTTCCTGCCCACCGACTTCGAACGTGCCTTCCAGCGTGTGCGCCGCGCGCGCCAGGGCCGCCTGCGCGTCGCCGCGCTTCACATGCACCGGAGGCAGCACATAACTTTCCCGCGCATGCGCTTGGTGCACCGTGAGCACCGGCTCCAGCGGCTCGATGTCCCACTTCACCAGCCGCGCCGCGCGGCGCGCCGTCATCGGATCGTCGGCCACGATCAGGCCACCCACCTGGCCGATGAACTGCACCGTGCCCTGGGCGAACACCGGCTCGTCGTGCGCGAAGGCGGCGAGCCGGGTGTCGCCGGGGATGTCGGCCGCGTCGATGAAGGCGCGCACGCCGGGCAGCGCCAGCGCGGCGCTCGCGTCGATGCCTTTCAATGTGCCGTGTGCCAGCGGCGAACACACCGGTGCTGCGTGCAGCGTGCCGCGCACTTCGGGGATGTCGTCGATGTAGGTGGCGGCGCCAGCCACCTGGGCGCGGGCGCTTTCATGAAAGCGGGATTGGCCGGCCGCAGAAACATCCGTTCGGGCTGAGTTTGTCGCAGCCCCTGCGAGCCCTTCGACAAGCTCAGGGCGAACGGATGTTGCGGGCTTCTGTGCGACGAGTTTGAGATCCGGTGCGCTCACTGGAGTACCTTCGCCCTGTGGGCTGCGGTGCGAGCTGGCTTGGGAACGGCCCGGCGCTGCGCTCACTGGAGTACCTTCGCCCTGTGGGCTGCGGTGCGAGCTGGCTTGGGAGCGGCCCGGCGCTGCGCTCACTGTACCTTCGCCCGGTGGGCTGCGGTGCGGGCTGGCTTGGGAGCGGCCCGGCGCTGCGCTCACTGGGGTACCTTCGCCCGGTGGGCTGCGGTGCGAGCTGGCTTGGGAACGGCCCGGCGCTGCGCTCATTCCCGCGCCGCCTTTCCTTCATTGATCGACCCTTCTGAGCATGAGCACCGACCCCGTTTCTACACCCGCCGACCTGCGCGCCCACATCGCCCAGCTCTGGATCCACCCCGTCAAGTCTTGCGCCGGCATCGCCGTGACCGAGGCCGAACTCACGCCCACCGGGCTGGCCTGGGACCGCGCCTGGATGGTGGTGGACAGCGAGGGTGAGTTCGTCACCCAGCGCGAATTGCCGCGCATGGCGCTGATCCAGCCCGCGTTCAAGCTCGGGCAGCTGGTGCTGCGCGCCCCCGGCATGCTGGCGCTGCACCTGTCGCTGGAGGGTGCCGAGTGGCCCATCAAGGTCCGCGTCTGGGACGATGTGGTGCCAGCCTGGGACATGGGCGACGTGGCGGCGCAGTGGTTCAGCGATTTTCTGGGGCCCGACGCGCCAGCCGGCCTGAAGCGCCTGCGCCTGGTGCGCTTCGATCCGGCAATCAGCCGCCTGTGCAGCGCACAGTGGACCGGCGGGCGCGAATCGGTGACGCAGTTTGCCGATGGCTTTGGCGTGCTGGTGGCCAGCACGGCGTCGCTGGACGGTTTGAACGCCCGGCTGGCGACAGCAGGCCAGCAGCCGGTGGACATGCGGCGCTTTCGGCCCAACATCGTGCTCGGCAGCGTCGAACCGCACGACGAGGACCGCATCGGCGCCTGGCGCATTCACACGCCCGAGGGCGTGGCGGCGCTGGAGAACGTCAAGCCCTGCGCGCGCTGTCCGATCCCCGACATCGACCCGGCGAGCGCGGTGCCAGCGCCCGCCGTCAGCAACGCGCTGCAGGCCTACCGGGCCGACCCGCGCCTGAACGGCGCCCTCAGCTTCGGCATGAACGCCATCGTGCTGGCGGGCGATGGCCTGATCCTGCGCGTGGGGCAGGCGGTGACGGCCGACTGGCGCTTTGACTGAGAGACCATTTGGGTCCGCCCCGTAAAATCGCGAGTTTCCCTCTGAACCCGAAAGCCCCGCCATGAGCCTCCAATGCGGCATCGTGGGCCTGCCCAACGTGGGCAAGTCCACCCTCTTCAATGCGCTGACCAAAGCCGGCATCGCCGCTGAAAATTACCCCTTCTGCACCATCGAGCCCAACACCGGGGTGGTGGAAGTGCCCGATCCGCGCCTGGCCCAGCTGGCCCAGATCGTGGAACCCGAACGCGTCGTGCCGGCCATCGTCGAGTTCGTGGACATCGCCGGCCTGGTGGCGGGTGCGAGCACCGGGGAAGGCCTGGGCAACAAGTTCCTGGCGCACATCCGCGAGACCGACGCCATCGTCAACGTGGTGCGCTGCTTCGAAGACCCGAACGTGATCCATGTGGCCAACAAGGTAGACCCGATCGCCGACATCGAAGTCATCCTCACCGAACTCTGCCTGGCCGACCTGGCGGCGGTGGAAAAAGCCTTGCACCGTGTGCAGAAGACCGCGCGTTCGGGCGACAAGGAATCGATCAAGCTGGTGGCGATCCTGGAGAAATGCCAGGCGGCGCTGAACGACACCCAGCCGGTGCGCAGCATCGACTTCAGCAAAGAAGAGCTGCCGCTGCTCAAACAGTTTTTCCTGATCACCGCCAAGCCGGCCATGTTCGTGGCCAACGTGGCGGAAGACGGTTTCGAGAACAACCCGTTTCTGGACCGCCTGAAAGCCTTTGCCGCCAAACAGAACGCGCCGGTGGTGGCCATCTGCGCCAAGATCGAGGCCGAACTCTCTGAGATGGACGACGCCGACCGGCTCGAATTCCTGAAGGAACTGGGCCAGACCGAACCGGGCCTGAACCGGCTGATCCGCGCCGCCTACCAGCTGCTGGGCCTGCAGACCTACTTCACCGCCGGTGAGAAAGAGGTGCGCGCCTGGACCATCCACATCGGCGACACCGGCCCGCAGGCGGCCGGCGTGATCCACACCGACTTCGAGAAGGGCTACATCCGGGCCCAGACCATCGCCTTTGACGACTACATCGCCTTCAAGGGCGAGCAGGGCGCCAAGGACGCCGGCAAGATGCGCGCCGAAGGCAAGGACTACGTCGTCAAGGACGGCGACGTGATGAACTTCCTGTTCAGCAGCTGACCACCGTGTCCGACACCGGCCGACCCGAACCCCAACGCCTGGCCAAACGCCTGGCGGCCCAGCTACCCTGCTCGCGCAGCGACGCCGAAAACTACATCGCCGGTGGCTGGGTGCGGGTGGACGGCCAGGTGGTCGAAGAACCGATGGAGCGCGTGCGCGACGACCAGGCCGTGGTGCTGGACCCGAAAGCGAAGCTGGAGCCGCTGGAGTCGATGACGCTGATCTGGCACAAACCGGCCAACCGGGTGCTGCCCGACGAGCCGCTGCTGCCCGACGCGCTGGCCGCCAAATGGTTCACCCACGGCAACCGCTTCAAGGGCGACCGCTCGGGCGTGCGCCCGCTCAAGGCGCACCTGCACAAGCTGCTGCCGGTGGCGCCGCTGGGCACCAAAGCCAGTGGCCTGATGGTGTTCACCCAGAACCCCGGCGTGGCGCGCAAGATCACCGACGAATCGGCGCAGCTCGAACACGAGTGGCTGGTGGAGGTGGCGACCGATCCCGAGCTGGAAGACGATGCGCGGCGCGACGCCGTGCTCAAGTCGCTGGGCAAGGCGCTGTTTTTTGACGGCTGGGCCGTGCCCTCGGCGCGCGCCAGCTGGCAGAGCGAACAACGCTTGCGGCTGGCGATCAAGGGCAATCGGCCCGGCCAGGTGGCCCACCTGTGCGAGCGCGCGGGGTTGCAGATCACCGCCTTGCGGCGCCTGCGCCTGGGCCGCATTTCGCTGGCGGGCCTGCCGGTCGGTGAGTGGCGTTACCTGCTGGGTACGAACGCTTCTGAACCCGCGCGGCCTGCCAGCTCAGCGCCATGGCCGCCAGCATCAGCGCCAGTCCGACCCAGTGGAGCTGCTGCATCAGGCCCTGCGCGATGAGGCCACCGCCGAGTGCCGCACCCAGGGCCTGCCCAGCGTAGATGGCCGATGTGTTCAAGGCCACCGTGGCCGGTGCCAGGGCGGGCGCCATGTGCACCAGCCGCGCCTGCTGGGCCGAGTTGGCCGAGAAGCAGCCCAGCGCCCACGGGATGAGCACCAGCGCCTGAATCCACCACACGCTGGCGCCCAGCGGCCAGAGCAACAGGCTCAGCGCCATGCCAGCCAGGGTGATGAAGACCGCGCGCGGGGCGCCCAGGCGGTCGATGTGGTGCGAAACCAGCACATTGCCCAACAGGCCGAAAGCGCCGAACCACAGGAACAGCAGAGCCAGCAGGCCCGCGCTCAGGCCCAGCACCTGCTGGTGGTAGGGCGCAAAGTAAGAGAACAGCGTGAACTGCCCGAAAGACGAGAGCAGCGTCACGCCCACCGCCAGCATGAGCACCGGCGAACCCAGCGTCTGTGCCCAGGCCTGGCGCGACAGCGCGGCGGGGCGGATGCCGTCGGGCATGGCGCGCCAGACCCAGCCCGCCACCAGCAGCGCCAGCAGCGCCACCAGGCCGAAGGCCCAGCGCCAGCCCAGCAGGCCGCCGATCCAGGCCGACAGCGGCATGCCCAGCACCGAGGCCACCGACCAGCCCAGGAACACGAAGGTGATGGCCTTGCCGCGCTGCGATTCGGGCACCAGCAGACCCACACAGGCGGCGGCCTGCGGCGTGAAGATCGCTGGCGCGATCATGGTCAGCACGCGCAGCGGCAGCAGGCTGGCATAGCCCGGCGCGAGCGCGCTCAGGGCCATCAGCAGCGCGTACCAGAGCAGCGCGAGCGTGAGCAGGCGCCGCCGGTCCCAGCCGGCCACGATGCCGGCAAACAGTGGTGCGCCCAGGCCCATGAGGATGGCGCCCGCCGTGATCAGCAGCCCGGCCTGCGGGATCGACACACCCAGTGAGGTGCTCAGCTCGTTGAGCGTGCCCGGCACCACCATGACACCGGTGCCGATCACGAAGTTGCCGAGCATCAGTGCCCACAGAGCGCGGGGCAGGCGGGGGGTGGACGTCTGTGCCATGGAGGGGCACAGTATCGGCGCCTTCGCGGCGCCCGTCTCAGAACGGCAGTCCCCCCGGGAACACCCAGATCAGCGCCCCCGTGAGGGTGACGTAGCGGGCGAACTTGCCCAGCGCGATGTAGCCCAGGCAGGGCCAGAAGGGGAGCCGCAACCAGCCCGCCACCGCGCACAGCGGGTCGCCCACACCGGGCAGCCAGGACAGCAGGCAAGCCTTTGGACCCAAGCGCTGCAGCCAGTCCAGCGCGCGCACCTGGGTCGGGTGACCGTGGCGCGCCTTGTCGACCACGCGGTGCGCGCCGTAGCCCATCCACCAGCTCACCGCGCCCCCCAGCGTGTTGCCCGTGGTGGCGACCAGGATGGTGGGCCAGAACAGTTCCGGGTTGATTTTGATGAGGGCAAACACCGCGGGCTCCGAGCCCAGCGGCAGCAAGCTGGCGGAAATGAAGGCGACCAGAAAGACCGTGCTCAGACCGACTTCGGGCAAGGCCAGGGTGTGCAGCAGGGCGGTGATCCAGTCGGGCATGGGCGGGGGTGTGTGGCGG
>PNMN01000084.1 GCA_013823655.1 Comamonadaceae bacterium
CGCCGGGCCGCCAGCGCGGGGTGGGCTACCTGCTGCTGCTGTTTGCCCTGGCGGCCATGGGCCTGCTGCTGGCCGGTGCCGGGCAGGTCTGGCACACCAGCGCGCAGCGCGAGCGCGAAACGCAGCTGCTCTTCATTGGCCAGCAGTTCCGCCTGGCCCTGGCCGCCTACCGCGACCACAGCCCCGCCGGCATGCCCACGGCACCGGCCTCGCTCGACGAGCTGCTCACCGACCGGCGCTGGCCCGTGCCCAGGGCGCACCTGCGCCGCCTCTGGCGCGACCCCTTCACCAACCAGGCCGACTGGGTGCTGGTGCGCCAGGAGGGCCGCATCGTGGCGCTGCACAGCCGCTCCGAACGCGCACCCCTGCGCACCGCCTTCACCCGCCGCGACGCCGCTTTTGCCGGTCTGGACAGTCACGCGCAGTGGGTGTTCAGCGCCGCCGAGCCCCGAGCGGCCGCTGCGCCAGCCACCCCGGCCACCCCGGCCACCACCGCGCCCGAGGCCTCGCCATGAGCCCCCCCAAGACCTTCGCCCGCCTGCACCAGCACGACCTCGAACACCTGGTCATGACGATCGAGAAAGCGCTCGAAGTGCAGACCCGTTCGCAGTTTTTCCTCTGGGCCCAGGGCGCGCTGCAGGGTTTTCTGGCCCATGAGGCCCTGTGGTGTGCGCACGGCGACATCGAGGCCATGCGCATGCGGGTCGAATGCTTTTCGCGCGCGGTGCCCAGTGCCCGGCTGGAATCCAAGGTGACCGACCCGTCCGACGGCCTGCTGTCACGCCTGGTGGACGACTGGCTGCGCGGCGGCCGGGTGCCGCGCGTCTACAGCAAAGAAGGCAGCGACCAGACCGGGCGCCGCCAGCTCATCGCCGACCTGCAGCGCGCCGGGTTCGAGCACGTCATGGTGCACGGCGTGAAGGAAATCCAGGGCGAGCACGGCAGCTTTTTCGTGTTTGCCGGCATGAACCACCTGCCCGACGCGCACGACGCCTACGTGCTGCAACTGCTGCTGCCCCACCTGCACCTGGCGCTGCACCGCATGCTGCCCCACGCCGAAGGCCGCAACAGCACCGAAGTGGCGCCCACGGTGCTGCTCTCCAAGCGCGAAATCCAGGTGCTGCACTGGGTGCGCAACGGCAAGACCAACCAGGAGATCGGGCAGATCCTGGGCATCAGCTCGCCCACGGTGAAGAACCACCTGCAAAAAATCATGCGCAAGCTCAACGTGAGCAACCGCGCCCAGGCGGTCGGCAAGAGCGCCACCCTGCGCCTGGTCGCCCACACCGACCCGGTTTGAGCGTCTGCCGGGTCAGGCAGGTTGCACTGGCACACAAAACCGCCGCGCCAGCAACGCACCAGCAACGGGATTTTGTTACCTGAACGGACTACGGCCAGGGCGGAACCCGTGGCCTGTTTTGCAACGTTGGCTCTCTAAAGTCCAGTCTGTTCAGTTCCAGGGCTTGGAGCTGTTCGCTGGAAAAAGTTCACACACCCCTTTTTTTCTCTTCAACTCTCTCAAGCGAGGATCCTTCCATGAAACTCAAACTCATTGCCGCCGCCGCTGTGCTGGCCGCCACCGGTGCCGCCCAGGCCGCCCCGATCGACCAGGGTACCGACGGTCACAGCGATTTCATCTTCAGCATCTGGGACACCACCCGCTCCTACACCGCCAACCTGAACCTGCAGCAAAACGTGTTCACCGCCGCCGTGGCCGCCCCGGGCGCCTACAGCTTCAGCCGCGCCCTGAGCGCCGACCCCCTGTTTGCCGCTTTCATCAGCGGCGCCAACCTGGCCGAGCTGACCTGGAACGTGCTGGCCGCCGAGAGTCTGAGTGGACGCACCATCCACCAGACCTACACCCCGGGCACCCTGCCGGCAGAGGCCCAGACCGCCACCAACGGCCGTGGCATGGTTGGCACCATTCAGACATTCATGGGCCGTGTGAACGACGCGATGGCGCCGGGCGGCAACTCGGTGTTCATCACCAGCACCACCGCGCCGGCCTACGCCGGCAACTTTGGCTGCTTCAACAACTTTGCCACCCAGGAGTTCAACAACTGCGGCACGCTGGCCAACAACAGCGTTGCCACCGGCCTGGGCCTGGTGGTTGAAACCTACGCCAGCTCGGGCACCAGCCGCGGGCTCTTCACCCCCTTGAGTGATGGTGGTCTCCCGATGAGCGTCTACCTGGACGCCAGCTACAACCTGCAGATGGCTCCGGTGCCGGAACCCGAGACCTACGCCATGCTGCTGGCCGGTCTGGGCCTGATGGGCGCCCTGGCCCGCCGCCGCCAGAACAAGGGCTGACCCCCCGGCTGCTGCGGACCCTGCCAGAGCTCCGCAGATGGTCTTCGCCCCCTCTCCCGCTGGCGGGAGAGGGTCGGGGTGCGGGGCTGCTGGCTTCACAGGTTCGGAGCAATGGGTTTGTTTTCGTACCTCCCTCCCGTTCTTTCTGTCCGTCCGTTCCTAGCGTCCATTCCCCCCGTTCGCCCTCCCTTTTGTTTTATTCACAGGAATCCACCATGAAGCTCAAGCAACTCTCCCTGCTGTGCGCCCTGGCTTGCGCCGGTTTCGCCGGCCAGGCCGTGGCCCAGGTCAACAGCGTGCCCGCTGCCCTGGCCATCGTCAACGACGCCAACACCAACAACCGCATCCTGTTCATCTCCGGCGCCTCTGCCGTGCAAGGTGGCCTGGGCGAGATCGCCAACAGCCTGTTCCAGGCCGGCACCTCCTACCTGTTCCACCCCGCCGCCGCCACCGGCCGCACCAGCGCTGACTACCGCGCCTACGCCGGCAGGCTGCGCAGCGCCGCCGGCGGCTGGGCTGCGGGCACCAACGTCATCATCGTCAACCGCGCCCGGGGCGGCTCGGTCTGGGGCGTGAACCCGGTGGCCCGCCCGGTGGGCGTGGGCACCGCGATTGAAAGCATGGCCGTGACCGCCGCCGCCTGCACGGCCGGCGCCGGCACCAGCGGCTCGCCCTTCCTGTGCAACACCCTGATCGACGCCATTCCGGACGCTGGCGTGTCCGACGTCGCCCCCAAGCTGTTTGACAACCTTTACAACACCGAAGGCGAGCCGGCCGAGCCCAAGCTGAGCACCGCCGAGCTGGCCAGCCTGGCGGCCCAGCCGATCTACGGCCTGTCTTTCGGCATCCCGGTGACCGACAACCTGCCCCTGTTCTACCTGAACAAGGCCCTGCTGGCTTCCCTCATGACCGGCAACATCAGCACCTGGAACCAGGTCAACGCCAGCCTGCCGGCCGACGACGTGCTGATCTGCCGCCGCAGCAACGGCTCGGGCAGCCAGGCCGTGATGAACCTCTACGCTGGCAACTACCCCTGCGGCGCTTTCAACCCGCCGGCCGACCGCGATACCGTGCCCACCTACGACAGCGCGAGCAAGACCTTCGTGGTCGAAGGCGCCACCGGTGGCCTGAACGTGATCGAAAACGCCAGCTCCGGCAATGTGCGCACCTGCCTGGACCGCGCGTTTGACGCCTCCACCGCCCCCTTCGTCGCCGACGGCGTGGCCACCCCGGGTACCTTCACCATCACCACCAACCCCACCACCGGTGCCCAGTCGGGCGCCTGGTCGGGTACCAACGGCTACACCGTGTACGTGACCGCCGACCGCGCCGGCAACCCTGCGGGCGTGGCCCTGCGCAACGGCCGCCAGCACAAGGCCATTGGCGTGCTGTCCATGGACAGCCTGAGCAGCTCCACCGCCAGCAGCAAGTGGACCTTCCGCTCGCTGGACGGCGCGGGCGAGATCCTCAGCGGTGGCATCGTCAACGGCACCGGTCGCCTGCCGACCAAGGCCGCCTACATGGACGGCACCTGGGACATGCAGGGCTGGATTTCCTTCAACATCCCCACCCGCACCACCGGCAACAAGCGCGCCCTGGCCAACAACTTCGTGACCGCCGCCAAGGCCCCGGCCGTGCTGGCCGCCCAGCCCAGCCTGGCCCAGGTGGCCGGTGCCATGCCCGGCACCGCCGACCCGACCAGCACCGGCAACGTGCTGAAGGCCGGTTACTTGGGCAACGACCAGTGCGCTCCGCTGAACTACCTGCCCTGATGCGGGCTTGACCCCGATTCGCCCGCGCGGCGAACCTGCCGGCCCCCTGCGGGGTCGGCCCACCGGCGAAACGCGGCCACCCCGCGTTTCGCCCTTTTCCGTTTCTGGGTGAATCCAGTAAAACCATGAAAACACTGTGCTGGCGCCGCTTGTGCGGCCTGTTGGGTTGGCTGCTGTGCGGGGGCTGGGCCCAGGCCCAGGAGGCGAAGTTCGACGTCTTCGAATACCGGGTGCAAGGCGTGCGCCTGCTGCCCGCCCTCGAGGTGGAAAAAGCCGTCTACCCCCACATGGGCGAGGGCAAGACCCTGGCCGACGTGGAAAAAGCGCGTGAAGCGCTGGAGAAGACCTACCACGGCCAGGGCTACCTGACGGTGCTGGTGAGCATTCCGCAGCAGCGGGTGGACAAGGGCCTGGTGCGCCTGCAGGTGACCGAGGCGCCGGTGGACCGGCTGCGCGTGGTCGGTGCGCGCCACTTCAGCCCGCAGGACATCAAAGACGCCGTGCCCGAGCTGGCCGAGGGCCAGGTGCCCAACTTCACCGACATGCAGGCCGAGCTGATGGCCGTGAACCGCAACCCCGACCGGCGCGTGAGCCCGGTGCTGCGCCCGGGCAAGACGCCGGGCACGGTGGAGGTGGACCTGAAGGTGCAGGACCGGCTGCCCTTTCACGGCAACGTGGAGTTGAACGACCGCTACAGCCCCGACACCACGCGCAGCCGCCTGAGCGCCAGCGCCCGCTGGGACAACCTCTGGGGCCGCCAGCACAGCATCGGCGTCACCGCGCAGACCGCGCCTGAAAACAGCAACGAGAGCCAGGTGTTCTCGCTCAACTACACCCTGCCGCTGGCGGGCGGCAACATCCTGGCGCTGTACGGCGTCAAGACCGATTCGGACGTGGCCGCCGTGGGCACGCTCAATGTGGTCGGGCGCGGCACCATCGTGGGGCTGCGCTTGATCAAGCCGCTGCCCGGCACCGAGGGCTTTTTCCACAGCGCGTCCTTCGGTGTGGACCACAAGGACTTTGACCAGTCGGTCAACCTGATCGGCAGCGGCGGCTTCAACACGCCCATTGCCTACCTGCCCTTCACCGCCGGCTGGGACGCCACCTGGCTGGGCCAGGACCGGACCACCCGCCTGGGCCTGCAGATGAACCTGCATGTGCAGGGCCTGGTGGGCGACGAGCAGGAGTTTGCCGACAAACGCTTCAAGGGCCGCCCCTCGTACCTGTACCTGCGTGGCAACGTCTCGCAGGAGCGCCGCTTCGAGAGCGGCCACGGCCTGAACCTGCGCGCCCAGTGGCAACTGGCGGGCCAGCCGCTGATTTCCAACGAGCAGTTCGCCATGGGCGGCGTGGACACGGTGCGCGGCTACTTCGAATCGGCCGCGCTGGGCGAGCGTGGCCTGGTGCTCAGCGTGGAGGGCCTGTCGCCCAACCTGATGCGTCACCTGAGCCGGGCCGACGAGGTGAGCGCTGCGCTGCGCGCGCTGGCCTTCTTCGACGCCGGCACCGTGCGCGTGATCGACCCCATCACCGCGCAAGACCGCTTCACCCTCAGCAGCGTGGGCCTGGGTCTGCGCCTGGAGGCCGGCAACGGCCTCAAGGGCGAATTGATCTGGGCCTACCCGCTCAAAACCGTGGGCAGCGGCAGCGGCCAGACCGCCCGCGGCGACCACCGCCTGCACCTGAACATCGCCTACGACTGGTGACCCCCAGCGTGCGCAACCGTCGGAGAAAACCATGAACCGTCTGAGCCATCGCCTTGTTTTCAACCGCCCCCTGGGGGCCCTGGTGGCCGTGGCCGAATGCGCGCGCGGGCGCGGCAAATCGTCTGCCAGCGGCGCGCGCAGCGCCAGCACCGCGCTGCTGGGCAGCCTGCTGCTGGCCGCACCGGTGTGGGCCGAGCTGCCCGTGCCGCGTGCGGCCAACTTCGCCAGCTTCGGCCAGGCGGGCACCCAGCTCAATGGCAACCAGCTGCTGGTCAACCAGGTGGGCAACAAGTCCATCCTGAACTGGCAGAAGTTCAACCTCAGTGCCGGTGCCAGCGTGCAGTTCCGCCAGGTGAACAACCTGAGCGACAACCAGCTGGTGCCCGGTGCCAGCTTCACCAGCCTGAACCGCATCCACGACATCCACCCCAGCGTGATCGCCGGTGCCATCGGCCAGGCCGCGGGCCAGAAGGCCAACGTGATTCTGGTCAACAGCAACGGCATTGCCTTCATGGGCGGCTCGCAGGTGAACCTGAACAGCTTCACCGCCAGCACGCTGGACATGGCCGACAAGTTCGTCACCGACCGCCTGCTGGGCGACCTGAGCACACCGCAGTTCGCCGGTGCGCTGGACGGCAGCCAGGCGCGCGGCTTCGTCAAGGTGTTCGAGGGCGCCCACATCACCGCCGACAGCCAGGGCCGGGTGATGCTGATCGCGCCCACGGTGGTCAACCGCGGCAACGTGTCGGCGCCGGACGGGCAGGTCATTCTGGCGGCCGGCACCAAGGCCTACCTGCGGTCCGACGACGTCAACAACAACCTGGAGCTGCGCGGCCTGCTGGTGGAGGTGGACAACGACGGCCTGGCAGCGCTCGACTTCAACGCCGACAACAACTCGGTCAACAACGGCGAACTCGACGGCGCATCGGTCAACCTGCGTTCGGCCAGCGAGGACAAGCTGGGGCATGCGACCAACTTCGGCACCCTGTCGTCCGCCCGTGGCAACGTGACCATGGTGGGCTATGCGGTCAACCAGAACGGCATTGCCCGCGCCACCAGCTCGGTGGTGGCCAATGGGTCGGTGTACCTGATGGCCAAGGACAGCTACCAGGACACCAGCGGGACCGGGGAGGTCGCTTCCACACGCTTTGGCCGGGTGCTGATGGGCGCGGGCAGCCTGACCGAGGTGCTGCCCGAGGTGAACGACAGCAGCACCACGGCCGATGGCAGCACCGGCAGCGGCCAGGCCGCGCCGTCGGAGGTGCGCGCGCTGGGTCAGCAGGTCCACATGGCCGGTGGTGCCACCATCCGGGTCCCTGGGGGCGAGGTCAGCCTGACCGCCACCGACGGGTTCACTCGGTTGCTGGGGGGACTGGTGGGGGTGAACCCCGACACGACGCAGTCGAACAACCCCTCACGCGTGCACCTGGCGGCCGGCGCCCTGATCGACGTCGCCGGTCTTCGCGGTGTGCAGGTCTCGGCTGCGCGCAACAGCCTGGAGGTGGAGCTGCGCGGCGACGAGCTCAAGGACTCGCCGGTCAACCAGACCGGCCCGCTGCGTGGCCAGAAGGTCTGGGTGGATGTGCAGCAGGCGCTGGACAACGCCGAGGCCGGTGTGGACACCTTGATCGCCAAAGACAGCCTGGAGGCCTACCGCCAGCGCATCGAGCGCACCATCGCCGAACGCTCCAGCTTTGGCGGGCAGGTGGTGCTGGATTCGGCGGGTTCGGTGGTGGTGGAGAACGGCGCCACCATCAACCTGTCGGGCGGCAGCATCGACTACCAGCAGGCCACCGCCAAGACCACCGTGCTCAGCAGCCGCAGCCAGCTCACCGACCTGGCCGATGCGCGGGCTACCACCCGCTACGACGCCATCGCCAGCCGCTACACCATCGACTACGGTCGCTGGAACAAGACCGAAACCATCGAATTGCCCAACGCCCAGCGCGTGGTGCGGGGCTATACCAACGGGCAGGACGCGGGCAGCCTGTTCGTCTTCAGCCGCGGGGCCAACTACTTGCGGCCCAACGTGGTGGGCAGCACGGTGGCCGGTGAACGCCAGCAGGCCAGCGGCCATCTGCCGCGTGGCGCCCAGGTCTACCTGGGCGCCAGTGCCGATGGCCTGGAGGGCAACTCGCTGGCGCAGAACGTGGTGATCGACCGCGTGGCGGTCGAGCTGCCCACGGGTTTTGTCATCGGCAGCGAACTGCCCGACGCGCTCAAGGGCACGGTCACCATCGACGCCGACCTGCTGGCCCAGGGCCGGGTGGCCGAACTCTCGGTGCTCACCGCGCAGGCGGCCGAAGTGCGCGCCGCCCTGCGTGCGCCAGCGGGTGGGCGGGTGGACATCGGCGCCCGGGATGTCCGGGTCCAGTCCGACATCACCGTGGCGGGTGGCGACATCCGGTTGAAGGCCAATGCTGGCATGGTGGATGGCCGCATTGAGACCGGGGGCGTGAGTGTGGCCGACGGCGTGACCCTGAGCACCGCCGGCACCTGGGTGAACCGCCTGCCCGGCGTGCCGGGTGCGCCCGCCGCGCCGGTGCTGGACGGTGGCGACATCACCATCAGCGCCGAATCGGTCGTTGCTGCCGGTCTGTACCTGGGCGAAGGATCGGTTGCATTCGGCCAAGGCGTGCGGCTGGACGCCAGCGGCGGCGCGATGCTCACCGAAAGCGGCCAGCTCCGGCACGGGGCCGGTGGCCGCATCGCGCTCGATGCCTACCGGCTGGCGGGCCTGGAAGGCAGCAGCCTGTCGGCCTACGGCTTGAACGAAGGCGGCAGCCTGAGCCTGACCACGCAGAACATCAGCATCGGTGGCCCGGCGCCGGCAGCGCCGGTGGCCGGTAGCCTGTACCTGGGGGCCGACTTCTTCAGCCAGGGCGGTTTTGCCGCCTACGAGCTCAAGGCACTGGAAAACCTGGCGGTGGCCGACCACACCACCGTGCGGCCGGTGGTGGCGCACCGCAACCTGAACGCCGACTTTGGCCGCCAGGCCAGCGGCAGCAGCCTGGCCGCCATCAGCACACCCGGTGTGCGCGAACCGCTGCAGCGCGAGGGGGCAGACATCAGCCTGAGCGCGCTCAACCACACCACCGACACCGGCGACCTGCGCATCGGCCAGGGTGCCCGCATCGAGGTGGACCCCGGTGCTGCCATCAGCCTGACCGGCCGCAAGCGCCTGGCCATTGAAGGCAGCCTGGTGGCGCGCGGTGGCGAGGTGTCGGCCACGGTGCTCGCTCGGCCAACGGATTCCTTTGACAACCCGAGCCTGCCGCAAGGCAACCTGTTCCTGGGCGATGAGGCCGTGATCGACGTCAGCGGTGTGGCCCTGACCCAGCGCGATGCGCAGGGCCAGCTGCAGGGCGAGGTGCTGGCCGGTGGATCGGTCAGCCTGCGGGCCAACACGGGTGCGCTCATCACCCGCGCCGGTTCGCGCATCGACGTCTCTGGCGCCAGCCCGGTCACGCTGGGTGAGCGCAACGAATCGGGTGGCCTGGGCCGCGAGGTGGCCAGCGATGCGGGCGACGTGAGCCTGCGCGGCAACAACCTGTTCCTCGACGGGGCGCTGCAGGCCCATGCCGGCTCGGCCAGCCAGCGGGGTGGTTCACTGTCGGTCGGCTCCGTCGGCGGAGCCAGCCCACCGGACCGTACAGACGGTGTCCTGCTGAGCAGAGGTGTGAACAACCTGGAGCTGTCCAACCGTCTGGCTGCGCAGGCCGGGTCATTCACCGCCCAGACCGAATTGACCGCGCGTGTGAACAGCAGGCTGGCCACCGATCCGCTGGAGCAGGCCGGTTTCGACCAACTGCGGTTCACCAACAACGATGGCATCGCGCTGAGCGACGGCCTGGACCTGGGCAGCCCGCAGCTGCGCGAACTGCAGCTGGACGCCGCGCGCATCGAGGTACGGGGCAACGCACAGCTCAACGCCGACGCGGTGCGCATGGGCAACTACTTCGAAGGTGTGAGGGTCGGCTCTGCAGGGGACGACACCAACCGGGGTGGCGTTCTCACCGCCAATGCGCGCCTGCTGGAACTGGCCGGCAACCTGCGCCTGCAGGGCATGCAGCGCAGCGAACTGACCGGTACCGAACGGGTGCAGCTCAGTGGTGTGACCAACAGGAAGGTCATACCGCCCGTCGGCAACAACGCCATGTTTAGCCAAGAACAGCAGTTCAGCCATGCGGCGCGCATCCAGTCCAGCGGCGATCTGCTGCTGCGCGGCGGCGTGGTGGCGCCCGGCGGCTTTGCCGACGTGAAAGTGCAGGCCGCAGGCCGCGACGTGCGCATTGAAAGCAGTGGCGCGGCCCCGGTGCTGCCACTCTCCGCCCTGGGCCGCCTGAGCATCGAGGCGCAGAACATCACCCAGGCCGGTGTCCTGGTGGCGCCTTTTGGCCAGATCAGCCTGAACGCCACGGGCCACCTGAATCTGGAGCCGGGCAGCGTGACATCGGTGGCGGGCACGCCGGGCCAGGTGCTGCCGGTGGGCCAGTTGCTCAACGGTATTGAATGGCGGGTCAACCTCCAGCCGGGCGACGACAAAATCGGGCAGGCGGTGCTGACCCAACTGCCGGGCAAGGAACTGCGCCTGAGCGGCGCGCAGGTGGCGCTGAAGTCGGGCGCCACGCTCAACCTGGCCGGTGGCGGCGACCTGCAGGCCTACGAATTCACCGCCGGGCCAGGCGGTTCGCGCGACATTTTGAACGACGCCAACACCTACGCCATCATCCCAGGCTACCAGAGCGGTTTTGCGCCCAGCGAGGCGCAGGAAAGCACCGGCCTTGATGTGGGCGAATCTGTGTACCTGCGCGGTGTGCGGGGCCTGGCCGACGGCAGCTACGTGCTGCTGCCGGCGCACTACGCGCTGCTGCCCGGTGCCATGGCGGTGCGCCTGAACGGTGACGCAGCGCCCCTGCCGGGCCAGAACCTGACCCGCCAGGATGGTATTCAGGTGGTGGCCGGTTACCGCACCGATTCACGCACCAATGCCCCGCGCGGCGGCGACTGGCAGGGCGTGCAGGTGCTGACGCAAGAGCAGGTGAAGGCCCGTTCCGAATTCACCGTGGCCCGTGCCTCCACCTTCTTTGCCGATGGCGGCGGGGTGCCGCAAGACGCGGGCCTGCTGTCCATGACCACGCAGGGCCAGCTGGTGCTGGACGCCCGCGTGCTGGGTGCTGCGGCGGCTGGCGGCCAGGGTCTGGCGGTGGACGTGAGCGCGCCGGACCTGCTGATCACCCATGCGGGCACTGCAGGGGCACCGGCCGGCACCACCGTGCTGGACGTGGGCCAGCTGACGCAGCTGGCTGCCAGCAGCCTGCTGCTGGGGGCCACCCGCCAGAAGAACGACACCGGCACCGAGCTGACGGTGTCGGCCAACACCGTGACGCTGCAGAACGACGCCGCGCAGGCGCTCAGGGCCTCGGAGGTGATGCTGGCCGCCCGCGACACCGTGACGCTGGCCGCAGGCAGCGTGATCGACGCGCAGGGCGCTGACGGCGATGCAGGGGCTTACACCACCGCAGGCAACGGCGCCTTCGTGCGCGCGGCCTCCACCTCGGCCACCTTCAGCCGCAGCGGCTCGCCAGACCGGAGCAGCGGCGCGCTGCGGGGCGCGCCGGATTCGCTGATCCAGGCCGGCAAGTCGATCACCGTGGACGCGACCCAGGCCAACGACTACGCCGGGCAGACCGTGTTCCGCGTCAACGGGCAGACCGTGGCCGGGGAGCTGGGCGTGGGTGCCACGCGCATCAGCTTTGGCGAGCCCCCGGTGCTGCCGGAGGGCATCACCCTTGGCCCGGACACGCTGGCGGCCCTGCAGGGCCTGGACAGCCTGACCCTGACCAGCTACAGCAGCTTTGATGTGTACGGCGGCGCCGAGGTGGGGGGGCTGGACGCCAGCGGCCGACCGCTGCTGGGCCGGCTCACGCTGCAAGGCGGCGGCCTGACCGGCCTGGACAACGCCGGGCAGAGCGCCAGCCTGCGCGCCCGCGAACTGACGCTGAGCAACAGCGCTGGCGCAACGGCCAGCCTGCCGCCCACGCAGACGGCTCTGGGCAGCGGCAGGCTGGACATCGTGGCCGAGAAGCTCGTCCTGGGCGCGGGCGACAAGACCCTC
>PNMN01000085.1 GCA_013823655.1 Comamonadaceae bacterium
CCGGTCGGCATTGAGCGTGCCGCAGGTTTCATAGACCAGCTCGTAAGCGGGCAGAACCGCCCCGCTTTTCAGGGGCAACGGCTCGGTGAAGCGCTGGGTCTGGGGCGTGACGATCACGGTGATTCACCTCGGGCCCGGCAAGGGCCCAACAACAAAAATCCCGGCGCCGCAAGGTGCGAGACCGGGAGTCCCCCCTTTAGCGGTATTTGTAGAGCGCCCGCAATCCGGACAAATCGGCGCTGCCCGCCAGTATAAAGGGACCCCGCAACAGGCCCATCACCGCCGGTTCAAAAGCGCCCCGTTCAGGCGCACTCGGGGCGATAGGGCCATCGGGGTGCCAGGCACGGGGTGCGCGGCGTTCACGGGGAGGCAAGGGGGCGATCAAAGGAAAAGGCGAGCGGCAGCGGCAGCCCAAGGGGCTGTTGTTATTTCGCACCCGGCTCGCAAGGGGCTTGCGCAGTCCGAAAAATTGTCACTCTGGCTGGGGCATTCAGCGCATAATATTTTCCGCGAGCCTCTCTGGAGCTCGCAAGACAAGTGATCGGTTGGTTTCGCGTGCTACAGGTTTTGTGTGCTAACGGGGCTCCATCGCTATTTTTTCTCAGTGTTATTAGGAGTCCCAACCATGGGCAACAAACTGTACGTGGGCAACCTGCCCTACACCGTGCGCGACGAAGACCTGCAGCAAGCTTTCAGCGCCTTCGGCTCTGTCAACAGCGCCAAGGTCATGATGGAGCGCGACACCGGTCGCTCCAAGGGCTTTGGCTTCGTCGAAATGGGCAGCGACGCAGAAGCGCTCGCCGCCGTTGAAGGCATGAACGGTCAATCCCTGGGTGGTCGCAGCCTCGTCGTGAACGAAGCCCGCCCGATGGAAGCCCGCCCTCCCCGCTCGGGTGGTGGTGGCTTCGGTGGCCCCCGCGGTGGTGGCGGCGGCTTCGGTGGTGGTGGTGGCGGCGAAGGCGGTTTCCGCAGCCCCTACGGCGGCGGTGGTCGTCGCGAAGGTGGTGGTGGCGGTGGCGGCCGCGGCGGTTACTGATCGCCCACACCAGACCGCACCAGCGGTCTGAATCACAAAAGCCCCGGGGCACCAAGCCCAGGGGCTTTTTTTTGGTGCGGGGATCAATCAGGGGAACAGATCGGCCTCTGACAGGCGTCGGCCTTGCTGGTCCTTGGCCGACAGTTGGGGGGGCATGCCGATCTCGGGCCACTGGATGCCGATGGCCGGATCGTCCCAGGCGATGCAGCGCTCATGGGCGGGGGCGTAGTAGTCGGTGGTCTTGTACAGAAAGTCGGCCGATTCGCTGAGCACCAAGAAACCGTGTGCGAACCCGGCGGGCACCCAGAACTGCTTGTGGTTGTCCTCCGTCAGCTCGATGCCGACCCACTGCCCGCAGGTCGGCGATCCCTTACGGATGTCCACCGCGACGTCGAACACGGCACCGCGCACCACGCGCACCAGCTTGCCCTGGGGCTGCTGGAGCTGGTAGTGCAGGCCGCGCAGCACGCCCTTGGCACTGCGGCTGTGGTTGTCCTGCACGAAATTCAGGTCCAGCCCGGTGGCTTCGTTGAAGGCTTTCTGGTTGAAGCTCTCGAAGAAAAAACCGCGCGCGTCGCCGAACACCTTGGGCTCGATCACCAGCACCTCGGGCAGGGTGCTCGGGGTGACCTTCATGAAAACACCTTTTCATCGAGGATGCGTTGCAGGTATTGTCCGTAGCCGTTCTTGCGCAGCGGCTGGGCCAGCATTTGCAGGGTCGCGCTGTCGATCCAGCCCTGGCGCCAGGCGATCTCTTCCGGGCAGGCGATCTTCAGGCCCTGGCGGTGCTCCAGCGTGGCGATGAACTGGCTGGCTTCGAGCAGACTCTCGTGCGTGCCGGTGTCCAGCCACGCATAACCGCGCTTCATGATCTGCACATTGAGTTCGCCCCGCTCCAGGTAGGCCTGGTTCACTGCGGTGATCTCCAGCTCGCCGCGCGCGCTGGGTTGGACGGCGCGCGCGATGTCCACCACCTGCTGGTCGTAGAAGTACAGGCCGGTGACGGCGTAGTTGCTCTTGGGCGCTTTGGGCTTTTCTTCGATGCTGCTGGCCTTGCCCGCCGGGTCGAAAGCAACCACGCCGTAGCGCTCGGGGTCCTGCACATGGTAGGCGAACACGGTCGCACCGCTGGTCTGGGCGTCGGCATCGGCCAGCAGGGTGGTGAAGTCGTGGCCGTGGTAGATGTTGTCGCCCAGCACCAGCGCGCTCGGGTGGTTGCCCACAAAGTCGGCACCGATGATGAAGGCCTGCGCCAGCCCGTCCGGGCTGGGCTGCACCGCGTACCGCAGGTTCATGCCCCAGGCGCTGCCGTCGCCCAGCAGTTGCGCAAAGCGCGGGGTGTCCTGCGGGGTGCTGATGATCAGCACGTCGCGGATGCCCGCCAGCATGAGCGTGCTCAGCGGGTAGTAGATCATCGGCTTGTCGTACACCGGCAGCAGCTGTTTGCTGATCGCCAGGGTGGCCGGGTGCAGGCGGGTGCCGGAGCCGCCCGCGAGGATGATGCCTTTGCGTTGGGTCATGTTGTGTCCCGGGAGTGGTCAGAAAATTTCGCTCAGCATGCGGCGCACCCCTTGTTGCCAGTGCGGCAGTGTCAGCCCGAAGGTGCGGCTCAGGTGCGTGGTGTCCAGCCGCGAGTTCAGCGGTCGGCACGCCGGGGTGGGGAAGGCGCTGCTGGGCACCGGCGCGACCTCCTGCACCGCCAGCTTCAGTTCGGGCTGCAGTTCACGGGCTGTTTCGACGACGAAGCGCGCATACCCGTTCCAGCTGGTCTGGCCAGCAGCGGTCAGGTGGTACACACCCGCATCCTGCGGCTGCCGCAGCACCTGGCGCACGGCATGGGCCGTCACATCGGCGATGAGTTCGGCCCCGGTGGGCGCGCCGAACTGGTCGTCGATCACGGTCAGGCGCTCGCGCTCTTTGGCCAGGCGCAGCATGGTCTTGGCGAAGTTGCCGCCGCGCGCGGCGTAGACCCAGCTGGTGCGCAAGATCAGGTGGCGTTCGCAGGCTTCTTCGATGAGCTGCTCGCCTTCCAGCTTGGTCTGGCCGTAGGTGTTCAGCGGCCCGGTGGGGTCGGCCTCGGTCCAGGGGGTGTTGCCGCTGCCGTCGAACACGTAGTCGGTGGAGTAGTGCACCAGCAGGGCGCCCACCGCCTGGGCGGCCTGGGCCAGCACGCCGGGCGCCAGTGCGTTGACGGTGCGCGCCAGCTCCGGTTCGCTCTCGGCCTTGTCCACCGCGGTGTGGGCGGCGGCGTTGACGATCACATCGGGCCGCAGGCGTTGCACGGTATCGCGCAGACCCTCCAGGTTGTGCAGATCACCGCAGCCGCCATCCACCAGCGTGCTGTGGCGGTCCAGCGCCACCAGTTCGCCCAGCGGCGCCAGACTGCGTTGCAGCTCCCAGCCGACCTGGCCGTTTTTGCCCAGCAGCAGGATCTTCATGCCGGGGCGTCGGCGTATTGCTTGCCGACCCACTCGCGGTAGGCGCCGCTTTGCACATGCGCCACCCACTCCGGGTTGGCCAGGTACCACGCCACGGTCTTGCGGATGCCGCTCTCGAAGGTTTCGGCCGGCTTCCAGCCCAGCTCGGCTTCGAGCTTGCGCGCGTCGATCGCATAGCGCCGGTCGTGCCCCGGACGGTCTTTCACATAGCTGATCTGGCCGCATAGGGCTGGCCATCGGCGCGCGGGCGCAGTTGATCCAGCAGGGCGCAGACGGTGTTGACGATCTCGATGTTGGGCTTCTCGTTCCAGCCGCCCACGTTGTAGGTCTCGCCCAGGCGCCCGGCTTGCAGCACGCGGCGGATCGCGCTGCAGTGGTCCTTCACATACAGCCAGTCGCGGATCTGCATGCCGTCGCCGTACACCGGCAGCGGCTTGCCCGCCAGGGCGTTGACGATCATCAGCGGAATCAACTTCTCGGGGAAGTGGTAGGGCCCGTAGTTGTTGCTGCAGTTGGTGGTGAGCACCGGCAGGCCGTAGGTGTGGTGGTAGGCGCGCACCAGGTGGTCGCTGGCCGCCTTGCTGGCCGAGTACGGGCTGTTAGGCTCGTAGCGGTGGTTTTCGGTGAAGGCCGGGTCGCCCGGGGCGAGGCTGCCGTAGACCTCGTCGGTGGACACGTGCAGCAGGCGGAAGGCTTCGCGTTCGGCGCCTTGCAGACCGCCCCAGTGGGCGCGCACCGACTCCAGCAGGTGAAAGCTGCCGACGATGTTGGTCTGGATGAAGTCTTCCGGCCCGTGGATGGAGCGGTCCACATGGCTTTCGGCGGCGAAGTTGATCACCGCGCGCGGTCGGTGTTCGGCCAGCAGGCGGTCCACCAGGGCGGCGTCGCCGATGTCGCCCCGCACGAACACATGCCGCGCATCGCCCTGCAGGCTGGCCAGGGTTTCCAGGTTGCCGGCGTAGGTGAGCTTGTCGAGGTTGATCACCGGCTCATCGCTTTGCGCGAGCCAGTCGAGCACGAAGTTGGCGCCGATGAAGCCGGCGCCGCCGGTGACGAGGATGGTCATGGAATCTGTGCAAAAAAACGGGGCGGTGGTGCGTCAGCCGATTGTCGGGTATGCAAAGGCCGTGGTCTGGTTGATTTTCCCATGGGAAACGGTACCAAGAGCCCCATTGCGGGAGTTCGCAGGCGGTGCCGGGCCGCCCGTGCTGGCCCGTGCTGGCCCGCGCTCAACGCGGCAGGCTCCTAAAACCCGATGTTGGTTTTCTCGAAACCGTCAAGATCAACCAGCCTGTGTTTCGCCAGCACTTTGTAAAACTCGGCTTCGGCCACCGAGCGCGAGAGGTAGGCGTCGCTGCCGGCCAGACCGGCCTTGATGCGGTCCATGCTGCCGGCGCTGGGCGCGAACATCACCACCACCGGCGACTGGCCGTTGGGCAGCTTGTGCTGCTTGGCACTGCGGCAGACCTGGTAGGCATCGGGATCGCCGCCGAGCCGGTCGATCGCCACCAGCCGGTAGGGATGGGCCTTGAGCATCACCAGCGCCTGCGTGGCATCGCGCGACCAGTCGATGGCCAGACCGTATTTCTTGAAGCGCTTGTGCAGGATGCGGCCCTCCACCAGGCTCTCGGCCACCAGCAGCATGTCGCCCCGCTGCACCACCGGCACAGACGCCTGGGTGGGGCTGCGGGTGGAGCGCGGTGCACGGTTCGGGGGGAGTACGGGCAACTCCTCAAGTCCACCAAAGTCGGTCAGCCCCATCACCCCGGGCCGGGCGGCGCGCGCGCTCACTGGAGTACCTTCGCCCTGCGGGCTGCGGTGCGAGCTTGCTGGGGAACGGCCCGGCGCGGCGCTCACTGGAGTACCTTCGCCCTGCGGGCTGCGGTGCGAGCTTGCTGGGGAACGGCCCGGCGCGGCGCTCATGGCGGCTGAGGGCA
This sequence comes from Comamonadaceae bacterium, assembly GCA_013823655.1. Classification (GTDB taxonomy): domain Bacteria; phylum Pseudomonadota; class Gammaproteobacteria; order Burkholderiales; family Burkholderiaceae_C; genus Hydrogenophaga. The sequence goes on from PNMN01000085.1 coordinate 5,412, forward strand.
GGGTGGGCACCGGTGTGGTGGCCAGCATCGAACGCACCATGGGCCGGGTGGCCGGAAATTCGGTGTCGGAAGTGCGCCGGCGTCGCGGCGCCGCAGGCACCATGGGCATCTGGCTGCTCTGGTGCGGCTCGGTCGCAGCAAAACCGGGGTCCGCTCCCTGGCGGGGCGACACCGGCGGCTGCGCCGGGGTGGGCACTGGCGCCGACGTCTTGGGGGCCACGCCCACCAGCGTGTCCAGCGCCGCCAGCACCGAAACCAGCCTGACCGGCTTGCGCTGCAGCGGCCAGCCGGTGCCGCCATCGCTGTTGCCCACCAGCAGCACCTTGCCCGGCAGCTCGGCGTACTGCACCAGGTGCAGCGCCTGCATGTTGTCGGCGTTGACGAGCAGGATCTGCGCGTCCATCACCTCGTCCTGCACCCGATAGGCGGGCGGACGGCGCGCGGCCAGACGGAAAAACGACTCGAAAGTCGCCGACTCGCTGTCGGCAAAGCCCACCAGGGCCAACGTGTATGCACCACCCATGCCACCGCCTCTGTTGCTTTTTGAGTACGAAGGGGTTATTCCCGGGGACCAGTATGCCCTTTTTGCCCGCTGGGTGTCCGGACGGCCGAACACCGCACACCCCGGTCTGCGGCATATTCCCCATCGGGGAGCCACCCACGACCCCAACCCGCCACCCACCGGAGCACCCTTTGAGCACCAGCCTCTACGACTTTGAAGCCCTGTCCATCGACGGCCACAGCGTGCCGCTCGCGCAGTACCGCGGGCACCCGCTGCTGATCGTCAACACCGCCAGCGCCTGCGGCTTCACGCCGCAGTTCGCTGGCCTGGAACAACTGCACCAGAGCTACGGCGCGCGCGGGCTGGTGGTGCTGGGTTTTCCATGCAACCAGTTTGGCAGCCAGGATCCGGGCAGTAACGATGAAATAGCCAGCTTTTGCCAGCGCAATTTCGGCGTGACCTTCCCGATGATGAGCAAGATCGACGTCAACGGCGCCGACGCCCATCCGCTGTACCGTTGGCTCAGCGCCGAAGCCCCGGGCCTGCTCGGCAGCAAGGCCATCAAGTGGAATTTCACCAAGTTCCTGGTCGGCAAAGACGGGACCGTCATCAAGCGCTATGCGCCGCAGGACGCGCCCGAGAAGCTGGCCAAGGACATCGAGGCGGCCTTGGGTTGACGCCCGGGCTCAACCCGCGAGCGCGTCGTCCAGCACCTCGACCCAGTGCCGCACCGGCGTGGCCGTGCCGCTCTGCAGGTGCGTGATGCAGCCGATGTTGGCGCTGGTGATCACGTCGGGCTTGAGCTCGCCCAGGTGGCCGAGCTTGCGGTCGCGCAGCTGGTAAGACAGCGTCGGGTTGAGCACCGAATAGGTACCGGCCGAGCCGCAGCACAGGTGCGCCTCGTTCTTCGCCACCTGCACCGTGAAGCCCAGCGCGGCCAGGTGCTGCTCCACACCGCCCTTGAGCTGCTGGCCGTGTTGCAGCGTGCAAGGCGGGTGAAAGCCGATCACTTTCCTGGCGTCGGGTTGCTGCGCGAGTTTGGGTTTCAGCACCGGCACCAGTTCGGGCAGCAGCTCGCTCAGGTCGCGCGTCAGCAGGCTCACCCGCGCGGCCTTGTGCGCGTGGGTCGGGTCGTCGGCCAGGATGTGGCCGTACTCCCTCACAGTCACCCCGCAGCCGGAAGCGTTCATCACGATCGCCTCCACCCCCTGCTCCAGCAAGGGCCACCAGGCGTCGATGTTGGCGCGCATCTCGCGCTGGCCGCCGTCCTGGTCGTTCAGGTGGAATTTCACCGCGCCACAACAGCCCGCCTGGGGCGCGATCACGGTCTGGATGCCGGCCGCGTCGAGCACGCGCGCGGTGGCCGAGTTGATGTTGGGCATCATGGCCGGCTGCACGCAGCCCGCCAGCATGAGCACCTTGCGGGCATGTGTCTGGGTGGGCCAGCGCCCGGCGTCCTGCTGGGCGGGCACCTTGTTCTTCAGCGCCTCGGGCAACCAGCCGCGCACCATCTGGCCGATCTTCATGGCGGGGCCAAAGAGCGGGGAAGGCAGGCCTTCTTTCAGCAGCCAGCGGACCGCTTTTTCAGCCGCCGGGCGCGGCACTTTTTCGTCCACCATTTTGCGGCCGATGTCGATCAGATGCCCATAGTCCACGCCGCTGGGGCAGGTGCTTTCGCAGTTGCGGCAGGTCAGGCAGCGGTCCAGGTGCAGCTGGGTCTTGCGCGTCGGTTCGGCCCCTTCCAGCACCTGCTTCATCAGGTAGATGCGGCCGCGCGGGCCGTCGAGCTCGTCGCCGAGCAGCTGGTAGGTCGGGCAGGTGGCGGTGCAGAAACCGCAGTGCACGCACTTGCGCAGAATCGCCTCGGCGGCGCGGCCATCGGCGCGCGCCCGGTATTCGGGGGAGAGGTTGGTTTGCATGTGAGGTCAGCCCTTTGAAACCTGGCGCCGGGCCGCCCCAAGCCAGGTTTGCGCCCCCTCTGGGGGCAGCGACCGGCGCAGCGGCGCAGCGTGGGGGTTCATGTCCGGCCGGGGTTGAAGATGCCTGCCGGGTCGAACTCGGCGCGCAGGCGTTGCGTGATGGTGTCGATCACGCTGGACTGGCGGTCGAAGCGTGGCACGCCGGGCGCGCCATCGGCGCCGACCCGGAACAAGGTGGCGTGGCCGTTGACCGCCGCCGCAGCGCGGCGGATGTCGGTCGCTGCCGAAGCCGGTGCCCAGAGCCAGCGTTGCGCTCCCTGCCATTCGATCAGTTGCGCATGCGGCAGCGAAAGGACCGGCGCGGTCTGCGGCAGCGACAGGCGCCACAGGCAGAGATCGGGCGACGGGGCGCTGAAGAACGGCAGGGTCTGGTCGCGGCAGGCGGCCCAGTCGGGCCCGGCCTGGGCGTTGTCCATGCGCTCGCCACCGGCTTCGCGTGCCATGCGCTCGCAGGCGGACTCCACCGCAGCCACCGCGCCGCGCAGGCGCAGGAACAGCAACTCGGGCGCACCGGTGGCCGTGGTGTCACGCACCCAGCAGCTCGCGCTGACGGGCAGCGGCTGGGCGCCCCAGCGGTGCAGCTGCTCCAGCGCATGGTGCTGGTCCATGGCGAACACCAGCGTGGCTTCGGCGGGCGCCACCGGCAGCACCTTCAGGCTGATGTCGGTGAGCACGCCGAGCGTGCCCATGGCACCGGCCAGCGCGCGGCTGAGGTCGTAGCCGGCCACGTTCTTCATGACCTGGCCACCGAAGGTGAGCCAGTCGCCCCGCCCGTCGATGAACTGCACCCCGAGCACAAAGTCGCGCACCCCGCCCACGGTGGCCCGGCCCGGGCCGGCCAGCCCTGCCGCCACCACACCGCCGATGGTGGACGCGGGGCCGAAATGTGGCGGGTCGAACGGCAGGCACTGGCCGGCCTCGGCCAGCGTGGCTTGCAGCTCGCGCAGCGGCGTGCCGACGCGCACCGTGACCACCAGCTCGCTCGGCTCGTGGCTGACGATGCCGCGCCAGCCGGTGGTGGACAGCGGCTGGCCCTCGACGGGTTCGCCGTAGAAGGCCTTGGTGTCGCCACCGGTGATGCGCAGCGGGGTGCGGGCGGCGGCGGCGGCGCGCACCTGCTCGATCAGCTGGCGGGGGGAGTCAGGGGGAGTGGAAGACATGGCCGCCATGGTAGCGACCGGGCCCGCAGGGGCTTTGAATTTTTTGCACGGAGCGCTGCAAATGCGCCCGCGGCACTTCAGCTGGCATGCCCGAGGCAGGCGCCGGCGTTGGGCCTGCCGCGGCATTCGCGCTTCAGGCGTTTTTCACGGGCGGCGGGCTTTTCGCTGGAGGCGCTGTCGATGAAAGTCGCCTTGCCCACAGGTTTGGCAGCGGGCGCCTTGCCCACAGCAGCTTTGGTGGCGCTGGTGGCCAGCGCAGGCAGGGGCAACAGGGCCAGCACGCCAGCCACCGCCAGAGCGGTGAGCAGACCCGAGAACGGTTGCGAGCGCCGGAGTGGCTGGGACATGGTTTCCTCCTGGGTGTCGGGTGTGTGACCGCTGGATGTTGCATCCAGCAAGAAAAAATTTCTGTGATCGATTCACCAAAAAAAGAACCCGTGCGCCTTGCGGCTGCACGGGTTGAACATCCATCGCAGACTCTCGAAAATCGGTCCGGCGTGTGTGCGGGCGTTCCAGCCGGGCACACACGCCCCGGGGCGAACCGCTCTGTCAGCGGTTGTAGGCGGTTTCGCCGTGCGAGCTGATGTCCAGACCTTCGCGTTCCTGCTCTTCGGTGACACGCAGGCCGATGGTCATGTCCACGATCTTGAAGGCGATCACCGAGACCACGCCCGACCACACGATGGTGATCAGCACGCCCTTGAGCTGGATCCACACCTGGCCGACGATGCTGTAAGCCTCGGCGGTGACCATGGTCACCGTGGTCCAGTCGCTCACCAGCGAGGGGCCGCCCAGGTTGGGGCTGTTGAACACACCGGTGAGCAAAGCCCCCAGGATGCCGCAGACACCGTGCACACCGAACACGTCCAGCGAGTCGTCAGCGCCCAGCATCTTCTTCAGACCGGTCACGCCCCACAGGCCGGCAAAGCCCGCCAGGAAGCCGATCACCAGGGCACCCAAGATACCGACGTTGCCCGCAGCCGGGGTGATGGCGACCAGACCGGCCACGGCACCGGTGGCAGCACCCAGCATGGAGGCTTTGCCCTTGGCCAGCGACTCACCGATGCACCAGGCCAGCACGGCGGCGGCGGCGGCGAACAGGGTGTTGATGAAGGCCAGGGCGGCAAAGCCATTGGCCTCCAGCGCGGAGCCGGCGTTGAAGCCAAACCAGCCGACCCACAGCAGCGAGGCGCCGACCATGGTCAGGGTCAGGCTGTGCGGGGCCATGGCTTCCTTGCCGTAACCGATGCGCTTGCCCAGCATGTAGGCCCCCACCAGACCGGCGACAGCGGCGTTGATGTGCACCACGGTGCCGCCAGCGAAGTCCAGCGCGCCGTGCTGCCAGATCAGGCCCGCCTTGGCGGTCATCTCGGCAGCCACTTCGGCCGAGCTGTACGCATCCGGACCCATCCAGAACCACACCATGTGGGCGATCGGCACGTAGCTGAAGGTGAACCACAGGGCGCTGAACAGCAGCACGGCGCTGAACTTCATGCGCTCGGCAAAGGCACCCACGATCAGGGCGCAGGTGATGCCGGCGAAGGTGGCCTGGAAGGCGGCAAACACGATTTCCGGAATCACCACACCCTTGCTGAAGGTGGCGGCGTTGGCAAAGGTGCCGGCGGCGTTGTCCCAGACGCCGTTCAGGAACAGGCGGTCGAAGCCACCGATGAAGGCGTTGCCCTCGGTGAACGCCAGGCTGTAGCCGTAGACGGCCCACAGCACGATGATCAGCGAGAAGGTCACCATCACCTGCATCAGCACCGACAGCATGTTCTTGCTGCGCACCAGGCCGCCGTAGAACAGGGCCAGGCCGGGCACCACCATCAGGATCACCAGCAGGGTGGAGACCATCATCCAGGCGGTGTCGCCTTTGTTGGGGGTCGGCGCAGGAGCGGCCTCAGCGGCGGCGGGAGCTTCAGCGGCCACGGCAACGGCTGGTGGAGCCGCGGCAGCGGCGGGTGCTGCCGCGGCATCGGCCGGAGCCGCCGTCGCGGTGGCGGCCGCCGGTTCGGTGGTGGTCTGTGCCACGGCGTTGAGACCGCCGAAGGCCAGACCGGCGCCCAGCAACAGGGTAGCGAGTAGCTTTTTCATGTTCGTGCTCTTTCGTTTGCGGGTGCGTGGATCAGAGCGCTTCCTTGCCGGTTTCACCGGTGCGGATGCGAACCACCTGTTCGAGGGAGGTGACGAAAATCTTGCCGTCGCCGATCTTGCCGGTGCGTGCGGCACCTTCGATGGCTTCGATCACGCGCTCCACCAGCGCGTCGTCCACGGCGGCTTCGATCTTGACCTTGGGCAGGAAATCGACCACGTATTCCGCGCCGCGGTACAGCTCGGTGTGGCCCTTCTGGCGACCAAAACCCTTGACTTCGGTGACGGTGATGCCCTGCACGCCCATGCCGGAGAGCGCTTCGCGCACCTCGTCCAGCTTGAACGGCTTGATGATGGCGGTGACCATTTTCATGCTGTGTTACCTCTTCCAGATCGGTAGGGTGGCAGGCCGCAAGCCGCCACCAGGGAGTTGATGCAATTGCCCACAATCCTTAGCAGGGACCGTGCCAAGCACACCGTGGCGCCTGTGGCACAGCGGCCTCAGCGCGCGGAACAACCACGGTCACTCCCCCAAACGGGGGCCAGCGGCTGGCCGGGGCTGTGCCATGATCCTAGAAACCGCAGTTGACCGCGCTCTATCCGCTGGACATGCCCATGAACACTGAGAAAACTGGCCACGAACAGGCGCACCCGCTGGGTGATGGCGCTACCGACCCGATTGAGCCGCCCGGGAGCGCGCTGGCGG
>PNMN01000086.1 GCA_013823655.1 Comamonadaceae bacterium
GGCCTGCGTTGCCTCGACCTGGGGCAGAGCAGCGGTGGCTTCACCGACTGCCTGCTGCAGCGCGGGGCTGCGCAGGTGGTGGGCGTGGACGTGGGCCAGGGCCAGTTGCATCCGAAGCTGCGTGCCGATGCGCGCGTGGTCTGCATCGAAAAATGCAATGCCCGTGAGCTGACGGCGGGGCGGCTGGTGCAGGCCGGTGGCGAACCGGCGGCGCCGCCGTTCGACCTGATCGTGGGCGACCTGTCGTTCATCTCGCAGACGCTGGTGTGGCCGGCCATCGTGCCGCTGCTCAAACCCACCGGCAGCTTGCTCATGCTGGTCAAGCCGCAGTTCGAACTGCAGCCCGAACACATCGGCAAGGGTGGTCTGGTCAAGGACGCGGCGAGTCACGCGCTGGTGCAGCAACGGATGGCGCAGGCTTGCGAAGTCCATGGCCTGCGTCGACGCGATTATTTTGAAAGCGCCATCACCGGCGGTGATGGCAACCAGGAGTTCTTTGTATGGGCCTGCCCCTGAGTTTTGAATTTTTTCCACCCAAGACGCCGGAGGGCGCACAGAAGTTGCGGGCCGTGCGCCAGCAGCTCTATGCGCAGAAGCCCGAGTTCTGCTCGGTCACCTACGGCGCGGGCGGCTCCACCCAGCAAGGGACCTTTGACACGGTGGGCGAAATCCTCGCCGAAGGGGTGGAAGCCGCCTCCCACTTTTCGTGCATCGGCGCCACCCAGGCCAGCGTGCGCGAGCAGCTCGCCACCCTCAAGACCATGGGCGTGAAGCGCCTGGTGGCGCTGCGCGGCGACCTGCCCAGCGGCTTTGGTGTCGGCGGCGAGTTTCACCACGCGAGCGATCTGGTGGCCTTCATCCGTGAAGAAACCGGGCGCGACTTCCACATCGAGGTGGCGGCCTACCCCGAGGTGCATCCCCAGGCCCGCTCGCCCGAGGCCGACCTGCAGGCCTATGCCACCAAGGTGAAAGCGGGTGCCGACTCGGCCATCACCCAGTACTTCTACAACAGCGACGCCTACTTCCGCTTCGTGGACGACGCGCACCGGCTGGGCGCCACCGTGCCGGTGGTGCCGGGCATCATGCCGATTTCCAGCTCGTCGCAGTTGCTGCGTTTTTCGGACGCCTGTGGCGCGGAAATCCCGCGCTGGATCCGCCTGCGCCTGCAGGCCTATGGCGACGACATCGACTCCATCAAGGCCTTTGGTCTGGACGTGGTGACCGACCTGTGTGACCAGCTGCGCAACGCCGGTGTGCCCGCGCTGCACTTCTACACCATGAACCAGAGCGCGACCACGCTGGAGATCGTGAAACGCTTGCGGTTGGGCTGAGATGGTCCATCGGGCACACCTGTCGGTTCTGCTGGCTTTCACGCTGGCCGCTTGTGCCGTGCCCCAAGAGGCGCCTGTGCCGATCCGGGCGGCCCAGCCGAGCGCGCCTCCCCATCCGCCTCAAGCTCCCGCGCAGCGGGGTGAACCGATGCTGCCGAGCGCACCGCTGGACGGTGGTGCTGCAGCGCCTGTGGCCGAGGTAGCGACAGCGCCCCCGAAAGGCAAACCGTTTGCGCAGGGCATGGCCTCCTGGTACGGCCCGCGCTTTCATGGCCGACGCACCGCCAGTGGCGAGCGTTACGACATGCACGCGCTCACCGCGGCCCACAGGACCCTGCCGTTCGGCACCCGGCTGCGCGTGCGCAGTGTGCACACCGGCAAGGAGGTGGTGGTGCGCATCAACGACCGCGGCCCCTACCAGCACCAGCGCATCATCGACCTCAGCCGCGCCGCCATGCTGGCGCTGGGCACGCTGGAACGCGGTGTGACCGAGGTCGAACTGCTGCGAGAATGACGTTCGCTGCGCGGTTTCCCCGGCGTGGCAACACCCCCTCGGAGACCCGCAACATGAAAATCGAAACCATCGCCGTGCACGGCGGTTACACCCCCGACCCCACCACCAAGGCGGTGGCGGTGCCGATCTACCAGACCGTGGCCTACGCGTTCGACGACACGCAGCACGGTGCCGACCTGTTCGACCTCAAGGTCGCGGGCAACATCTACAGCCGCATCATGAACCCCACCAACGGTGTGCTCGAAGCGCGCCTGGCGGCGCTCGAAGGCGCAGACAAGACGGGTGGGGGTGCGCTCGTCATGGCCTCGGGCATGGCGGCCATCACGGCGGCGATCCAGACCATCGCCGAGAGCGGCGACAACATCGTCTCGGCCTCCACGCTCTATGGCGGCACCTACAACCTGTTTGCCCACACCTTCCCGCAGCAGGGCATCACGGTGCGCTTTGCCGACCCGCGCGACCCGGCCGCGTTCGCCGCGCTGATCGACGAAAAGACCAAAGCCATCTACTGCGAATCCATCGGCAACCCGCTGGGCAACGTGACCGACATCGGCGCGCTGGCCAAGGTGGCGCACGCCGCCGGCGTGCCGCTGATCGTGGACAACACGGTGACCAGCCCCTACCTGTGCCGCCCGTTCGAACACGGCGCCGACATCGTGGTGCATTCGCTGACCAAGTACCTGGGTGGCCACGGCACCACCATCGGCGGCGCCATCGTCGATTCCGGCAAGTTCCCGTGGGCTGAACACAAGGCGCGCTTCAAGCGCCTGAACGAACCCGACGTGAGCTACCACGGTGTGGTCTACACCGAGGCGCTGGGTGCCGCCGCCTACATCGGTCGTGCCCGCGTGGTGCCGCTGCGCAACATGGGCGCGGCGCTCTCGCCCATGAACGCGTTCCAGATCCTGCAGGGCATCGAAACCCTGGCGCTGCGCATGGACCGCATCTGCGACAACGCGGTGAAGATCGCCACGCACCTGCAGAGCCATCCCAAGGTGGCCTGGGTCAACTACGCCGGCCTGCCCGGCCACAAAGACCACGCGCTGGTGCAGCGGACCATGGGCGGCAGGGCGTCGGGCATCATCAGCTTCGGTCTCAAGTCGGATGACGCCATTGCCGCTGGCACCCGCTTCCAGGACGCGCTGCAGCTCTTCACCCGCCTGGTGAACATCGGCGACGCCAAGTCGCTGGCCTGCCACCCGGCCACCACCACGCACCGCCAGCTCAATCCCGACGAAATGAAGAAGGCGGGCGTGAGCCCCGACATGGTCCGCCTGTCGATCGGCATCGAGCACATCGACGACCTGATGGCCGATCTGGAGCAGGCGCTGGGCAAGGTGTGACCCCCCTGCGCCGCTGCGCGGCTTCCCCCCTGGAAGGGGGGGCGGCGCCTGTGGCCGGGCAAAGCCCGTTCCACGGCGCCTGCTGGATGGGGCACGCGCTCCGGTCGTGGACCTGAACCGAGATTGTCCATTAGGCGCACCTGCGGTGCTGTTGGGGTGCAGGCGGCGCATTGACGGCCATTTTTGTCCCTCTTCGGCACCCATGGGCGCCAAGCCATGGGCTTCTCAGTCGGAACAAAACTGCCTCGCCACTGCATCCGCCTACCCTCCAAACCCCAATGGACAATCTCGGTTGAACTCTCCATGCCGACCATGCGAATCCTCCGGGCTTTGCGCCTGACGCTGCTCAGAGCCGCTGCCGGGCTGGCCTTGTTGCACCTGGCGGGCTGCAGTGACATGGACGCCTGGCAGCGCTCGATGCTCTACCACCCGCAGCCGACCCGGCAGGCGGTGCCCTCGCTCACGCTGCCGGTGGACGGCGCTTCGCTGCAGGTCAGCGTGCAGGCCAGGCCCGGTGCACCGGCGGTCCTGTACTTCGGCGGCAACGCCGAAGACGTGTCGGGCAGCCTGCCGCAGCTCGCGCGCCTGTTCCCCGACCATGCGCTGTACCTCATGCACTACCGCGGCTTCGGGCAGAGCACGGGCCAACCCAGCGAACCCGCCCTGCATGCCGACGCCCGCGCGCTGTACCAGCACGTGCGGCGCGAACACCCGGAGATCAAGCTGATCGGGCGCAGCCTGGGCAGTGGCGTCGCCGCGCGCCTGGCCAGCGAACAAGCGGTGGCCCGGCTGGCGCTGGTCACGCCTTTTGACAGCATCGAAAACGTGGCGGTCGAGCACTATCCCTGGTTGCCGGTGCGCTGGCTGATCCGGGACCGCTTTGACTCGGCGGCCGTGGCCGGGCGCATCAGCGCGCCCACCACGCTGATCGCCGCCGAGCACGACACGCTGATCCGACCCGAGCGCACGGCGCAACTGGCCGCCCGGTTCCAGCCGGGCGTGGCGCGAACGGTCGTGGTGCCGGATGTCGGCCACAACGACATCGGCTTTCACCCGGTCTATGAGCGGGCACTGGTGGCGGCGCTGCGCTGAGGTTCAGCGCTCGTCGTAGCTGATCACCAGCGTGTCGGTGGTCGGCCTGGCCTGGCAGCTCAGCACAAAACCTTTTTCGGTTTCCCAGGGTTCGAGCGTGAAGTTCTTGTCCATGCTCACGGCGCCTTGCATCACCTTGGCGCGGCAGGTGCAGCAGACGCCGCCTTTGCACGACCAGGGCAGGTCCAGGCCCGCGTTGAGCGCCACGTCGAGCACCTTCTCGTCCTTGCCCATGCGCAGCGGGTGCGGTTTGCCGTCCAGCACCACGGTGAGCGCGACCTCGCCGTCGCTGCGCAGCGCGGGATGGCCCAGCACGGCGGTCTTGCGCTGATCGGCCGACAGGGCTTCCAGCGTGGGCGAGGTGAAGCGCTCGGTGTGCAGCCGGTCGGGCCGCACCCCGGCATCGAGCAGCGCCTGCTGCGTCGCTTCGATCATGGCCTCGGGGCCGCAGATGAAGACCTCGTCCATGCTGCCCACCGGCAGCAGCGCGGCGATGATCTCGCGCACCTTGTCGCCGTCGATGCGCCCTTCGAGCAACGGCACCTCCTGCGCCTGGCGCGACAGCACGTGGATCAGCGTCAGGCGACCCGGGTAACGGTCCTTCAGGTCCTGCAGCGCTTCGTTGAACATCACGCTGGCCATGCGCCGGTTGCCGTAGACCAGGGTGAACTTGGCGTCGGGCGACTCCTCCAGCGTGCTGGCCATGATGGACAGGATGGGCGTGATGCCCGAGCCGGCGGCGAAGCCCACGCGGTGCAGGGCGCGCGGCTTGTGGATGGTGAAGCGCCCGTCGGGCGGCAGCACGCGCAGGGTGTCGCCGGCCTTCAGTTCGGCGGCCGCCCAGTTGGAGAACACGCCGCCTTCGACCGGGCGGATGCCCAGCGTCACCTGGCCCTGCTGCGCCAGGTGGCTGCGCGGGCTGCTGATCGAATAGCTGCGCCGCAGGTCCTGCCCGCCGATGGTCGTGCGCAGCGTGAGGAACTGGCCCGGCTGGAAGGCAAAGGTCTCGCGCAGCGGCTCGGGAATGGCCAGTGAAATCGCGACCGCGCCGGCGGCTTCGGGGCTGATGCGTGAGACGGTCAGGTCGTGGAAGCGTGGGACGGTGTTGCTCATGTCGGTGTCAGTACGGTTTGAAGTAATCGAACGGTTCGAGGCAGGCCAGGCAACGGTAGAGCGCCTTGCAGGCGGTCGAACCAAAGGCGGCGGTCTGCGTGGTGTTGCGCGAGCCGCATTGGGGGCAGGACACATCCACTGGCTTGGCCGCATGACGGCTGAACTGCAGCACGCCAGCGGTTTGCGGCGTGTGGCTGCCACACTGTGGCGGTGCAATGCCGTAAGCGCGCAGCTTGTCTTTCGCGGCTTCGCTCATCCAGTCGGTGGTCCAGGCGGGCGAGAGCTGCGTCACCACGCGGCCGGGCAGGTCGGTCGCCCGCAGCGCGGCGACGATGTCGTCCTCGATCTGGCCCATGGCCGGGCAGCCACTGTAGGTGGGCGTGATGACCACCTCGGGCACGCCGTCGGCACCTTCACGAACTCCGCGCAGGATGCCCAGTTCGGTGAGCGAGACGACCGGTATCTCCGGATCGGCCAGGTGCGCCAGCGCCTGTTCGATGGCCTGAAGCAGATCGTTGTTCACCGCATTCATCGCGTTCACCAGACGGCGGTCGGGTGCGCGCGGGCCAGGCTCTGCATCTCGGCCAGCAGAAAACCCAGGTGTTCCGAATGCAGGCCCACATGGCCCTGCGCCACATAGCCTTCGTGCGGCTGATCGCTGCGGGTGAGCGTGGCCTCGGTCAGCGTTTCGTTGACCAGCGCATTCCAGTCGTCGCGCAGCGCGGTGATGTCCACGCCGGTGCCGTCCTGCGCGGCTGCGCGTTCGGCCGGGCCGGGCTGCCAGAAGGCCTCGCAGTAGGGCAGCAGGTGGTCCAGCGCGGCCTGTGCGCGCTGGTGCGATTCGTCGGTCCCGTCACCCAAGCGCACCAGCCAGTCGCTGGCGTGCTGCAGGTGGTAGCGCACTTCCTTGAGCGACTTGGCGGCGATACCGGCCAGCTGTGCGTCTTTCGACGCCTGCAGCCGGTCCCAGACCAGCACCATCAGCGCGCTGACGAGGAAGTTGCGGGCGATGGTGGTGGCGTAGTCGCGCTCGGCCACCGCGTAGCCGACCAGGGCGCCGTGGTGTGGCAGCTCCATCAGCGTGTGGCAACGGAACTCGGCGGTGTCGCGGAAGTGGGCGAGCGTGTCTTCGGTGATGCGACCACCCTGCCGCGCGCCCTGCAGGTGGGCGAAGCGCTGCGCCAGCGCGCCGTCGCCGCTGATCAGGGTGGCGGCGTGCTGGTAGAGCAGGCGCGCCTGGCCGATCAGGTCCAGGCTGTTGTTGGCCAGGGCCAGGTCTTCTTCAAGAACGGGGCCGTGGCCGCACCACTCGGCGTTGCGCTGGCCCAGCACCAGGGCGTTGTCGGCCAGGTGCAAAACGTAGTCGACGGACGCCTTCATCACATGTGCCCCACTTTTTCCGGGATCTCGTAGAAGGTCGGGTGGCGGTACACCTTGTCGGCCGCCGGGTCGAAGAAGCTGTCCTTGCTGTCGGGCTCGCTGGCCGTGATGGCGGTGGACGGCACGACCCAGATGCTCACGCCTTCCTGGCGGCGCGTGTACACATCGCGCGCCATCTGCAGCGCGTGCCGCGCATCGCTGGCGTGCAGGCTGCCGCAGTGCTTGTGCTCCAGGCCCTGCTTGCTGCGCACGAAAACTTCCCACAAGGGCCATTCCTTCAAGGCTGGTGCGTTAGCGTTCATGCGGCTTCCTTCTGTTGGCGTTGCTGTTGCTTGGCGGCGTGGGCCAGGGCGGCTTCACGCACCCAGGCTCCCTGTTCGTGCGCCTTGACGCGGGTGGCCAGGCGCTCCTTGTTCATCGGCCCGTTGCCGTTGACGGTGGCCCAGAATTCGTCCCAGTCGATCTGGCCGTAGTCCCAGTGACCGCGCGCCTCGTTCCATTTCAGGTCCGGGTCGGGCAGGGTCACGCCCAGCACCTCGGCCTGCGGCACGGTGGCGTCCACGAACTTCTGGCGCAGGTCGTCGTTGCTGATGCGCTTGATGCCCCAGCGCATGCCCTGCGCGCTGTGGGGGCTGTCGGCGTCGGGCGGGCCGAACATGGCCAGGCATTTCCACCAGTAGCGGTTCACCGCGTCCTGCACCATGGCGCGCTGCTCGGGCGTGCCCTGCATCATCACCAGCAGGGCCTCGTAGCCCTGGCGCTGGTGGAAGCTCTCTTCCTTGCAGACGCGGATCATGGCGCGGGCATAGGGGCCGTAGCTGCAGCGGCACAGTGGGATCTGGTTCATGATGGCGGCGCCGTCGACCAGCCAGCCGATCACGCCCACGTCGGCCCAGTTGAGCGTGGGGTAGTTGAAGATCGAGCTGTACTTGGCGCGGCCAGCGTGCAGCGCGTCCAGCATCTGGTCGCGGCTGGTGCCCAGGGTTTCGGCGGCGGAATAGAGATACAGGCCGTGGCCACCTTCGTCCTGCACCTTGGCGATCAGGATCGCCTTGCGTTTCAGGCTGGGCGCGCGGCTGATCCAGTTGCCTTCGGGCAGCATGCCCACGATTTCGCTGTGCGCGTGCTGGCTGATCTGGCGCACCAGGGTCTTGCGGTAGGCCTCGGGCATCCAGTCGCGCGGCTCGACCTTGCCGTCGGCGTCGATGACGGTGTCGAAATGGGCCTGCAAGGCGGCGTCTTCGGCCCGGATGGGCGTGGCAGCGGGCTTTGATCCGCTCTTGGCATCGCCGTCGGCAACGGAAAAAGACTGGGTGTACATGCGCGTCTCCTGCGCCCCATTGGACGGGGTGGATGCGCAGTATAGAAAATTAACCGACCGGTCGGTTGGTTAATTCGGGGCCCGTGGCTCGGGATTTACCCGCACCCAGCGAGCCAGCCGCTCAGGCGCCGCCGGTTTCCAGCGTCTGGCCCTTGCCACGACCGCGCCCCAAGACGTTCACCAGCAGCGGCAGCGTGGTCTGGAGTTCGGCTTTGAGCGTGTGTGGCGGGTTGATCACAAACATGCCGCTGGCGGTCAGGCCAGGGCGCTGGTTGGGCTCCAGGTCTTTCTGGCCGATGTTCAGCGTGGCGTGCAGCCAGGGCCGTTGCGCCTGGTTGCACAGGGTCTTGAGGCGGCGTGGCAAGTCGTGCGCCTCGGCGCGCGGGATGATGGGGTACCAGACCAGGTAGGAGCCGGTCGGAAAGCGCTTGATGCACTCTTGTATGCAGGCGCTCACTTTGGCGTAGTCGCTCTTGATTTCGTAGCTCGGGTCGATCAGCACCAGCGCGCGTTTGGATCCGGTGGCCGAGGGCGGCGGTGGCAGCAGGGGCTTGAGGCCTTCAAACCCGTCTTGCAGCGCCACGGCGATCTGGCGCCCGGCTTCGAGCTGGGCGATGTTGGCGCTGAGCGTGCGGCTGTCGGTCGGGTGCAGTTCAAACAGCTTGAGCTTGTCGCGCGACTCGGTGCGCATCAGCGACTGCATGACGAAGGGCGAACCCGGGTACACGCGCAGGCTGCCGCTGGGGTTGAAGCTGGCGATCAGGTCCAGGTAGTCGTCCAGCACCGCGCTGGACGGTGCGGCCTCGCCCACCGCCGGGCGCAGGGCCGCCATGAGCTTGACGATGCCGTCGGCCGCTTCGCCGCCTTTCTCGGCGTAGTCGCCATCGAGCCGGTACAGACCGGCGCCGGCGTGCGTATCGACCAGCGTGATCGCAGGCTCCTTCTGCATGAGATGCCGCAGGGTGGCGATCAGGGTCAGGTGTTTGAGCACGTCGGCGTGGTTGCCGGCGTGAAAGGCGTGGCGGTAACTGAACATGGGGGAATGGTAGCGCCCGGGCACCATCGGCGGGAAAAACTTGCCAGGTGTCTGCCGAATTTCGTACAATCGAAGGCTTCGCAGCGAAACGCAGGGCTCCGCGGCGAAGTTCAAACCCCACCTAAGAGTGTTCCGTCAGAGAACAGCCGACCGTGGAAAAGAGCCGCCAAACCACCTCTTGACAGAGAAAACTCATGACCAAAACGTTCAGCGCCAAAGCAGCTGACGTGACGCACGAGTGGTTTGTGATTGACGCAACCGACAAGGTTCTCGGACGGGTCGCCAGTGAAGTGGCCCTCCGTCTGCGCGGCAAACACAAAGCCATTTACACGCCTCACGTCGATACCGGTGACTTCATCGTCATCATCAACGCGGCCAAGATCCGTGTCACGGGCACCAAGTCCACCGACAAGATCTACTACCGCCATTCGGGCTATCCCGGCGGTATCTACGCCACCAACTTCCGCGACATGCAGGCCAAACACCCTGGCCGCGCGCTCGAGAAGGCCGTCAAGGGCATGCTGCCCAAGGGTCCTCTGGGTTACGCCATGATCAAGAAGCTCAAGGTGTACGGCGGCGCCGAGCACCCGCACACCGCCCAACAGCCGCAAGTGCTGGACATCTGAAGGAGCCTCTGATGATTGGTGAATGGAACAATGGCACCGGCCGTCGCAAATCCAGCGTCGCCCGCGTGTTTCTGAAAAAAGGCTCCGGCCAGATCGTGGTCAATGGCAAGGACATCCAGTCCTACTTCGGCCGCGAGACCTCCATCATGATCTGCAAGCAGCCCCTGCTGCTGACCAACCACGCCGAGACCTTCGACGTGATGGTCAACGTGCACGGTGGTGGCGAATCCGGGCAGGCCGGTGCCGTGCGTCACGGCATCACCCGCGCCCTGATCGACTACGATGCCACGCTGAAGTCCGGCCTGTCGCAAGCCGGGTTCGTGACCCGCGATGCCCGCGAAGTCGAGCGCAAAAAGGTCGGTCTGCGTTCCGCACGCCGCGCCAAGCAGTTCAGCAAGCGCTAAAACGCCTTGGCTTCTGCCGCAAAAGCCGCCTTCAAGTTCGCTTGGGGCGGTTTTTGTTTTGCGGGGCTGCTTTTGCTTGCAGCTCTTGCATGTTGAAAGGCTTTTGAATGAGGTTGCGCCTCTTGAAGAGACGGCTCACGGTCAGCGCACCACGCGTGTCGGTGCGCAGTGCCCTGCCCTGGACGGTGCGCTGGCTGCTCGGCGCGGTCCTGCTCGGGTTCTCGGGTGCGCTGGCGCTGTGGGCCTTCGAGTTCGGCAAGGACATCGCCGGCCTGGACCGCAACGCCAAGCAGGAGCTGGAGCAGTTGCGTGCAGAAGTGCAGGTGCTGCGCAGCGAACTGGGCAAATCGCAGTCCATATCCAACACCTCCGAGAGCCTGCTCACCGCCGAAAAGGTGGCTCAAGAGCAGCTGATGCTGCAGATCCGCCAGCTGGAAACCGACAACCAGGCGCTGCGCAGCGACCTTGGATTCTTTGAGCGCCTGATTCCCGGCACCGGCAGCGACGCGCTGAGCATTCGCGGCCTGCAGGTCGAGCGGGTGGCCGAAGGCCAGCTCAAGTGGCAGGTGCTGATGATCCAGGCGCAGAAGAACGCGCCGGATTTCAAGGGTCTGCTGGAACTGGCTTTTGTCGGCACGCTGGATGGCAAACCCTGGTCTGTGAACCACGCACCTGCGCCGCAATCGGTGCTGATCAAGAGCTATCTGCGGCAGGAAGGCGTCGTGGACGTGCCCGCACAGGCCGTGGTAAAAACCGTGACCGCCCGCATCCTGCAGGGTGGCGTGGTCAAGTCGGTGCAAACGCTCAAGCTGTAAATCCCGTTTCGTTGTCTGGAGAACGCCATGTTTGGCAGCAAGAAAAAGCAGCCGCCCATCAAAAGCCTGATTGCCCAGGGCACCCGCATCGAGGGCAATGTGCTGTTCCACGACGGCCTGCGCGTGGACGGCGACGTGGTGGGCGACATCAAGGCCAGCGACGAGCAGTCCAGCATTCTGGTGATCAGCGAACTGGCCAGCGTGACCGGGCAGATCCATGCCGACCATGTGATCATCAACGGTCACGTCAAGGGCCCGGTGTTCGCTTTCGAGCTGCTGGAGCTGCAGCCCAAGGCGCGCATCGAGGGCGATGTGTCTTACAAGGCGCTGGAGATGCACCAGGGCGCGACGATCGCGGGCCAGCTCAAACCCATGACCGGGGGTGTGGAAGACAAACCCACACTGAAACTGGCGGCAAACAACGGCTGATCACATTCCCGAGCGATTTGCTATAGCATTGCCTTCGGTTGGTGGGTGGTGTTTGCCCGCGAACATCCATTTGACGCACCGCAACGCCGGTGCAC
Source organism: Comamonadaceae bacterium (assembly GCA_013823655.1). Taxonomy (GTDB): domain Bacteria; phylum Pseudomonadota; class Gammaproteobacteria; order Burkholderiales; family Burkholderiaceae_C; genus Hydrogenophaga. The sequence goes on from PNMN01000086.1 coordinate 11,500, forward strand.
ATCCACGATACGAGGTGAACCATGAGCGCAGTGGCTGAAAACATCCAGACCGATATGCCCGCACCGCTGGTCTTCACGGACAGCGCTGCGGCCAAAGTGGCCGAGCTGGTGGCCGAAGAGGGCAACCCCGACCTGAAGCTGCGCGTGTTTGTGCAGGGCGGCGGCTGTTCGGGCTTCCAGTACGGTTTCACGTTCGACGAAGTGGTGAACGAAGACGACACGACGATGACCAAGAGCGGCGTGTCGCTGCTGATCGACGCCATGAGCTACCAGTATCTGGTGGGGGCCGAAATCGACTACAAGGAAGACTTGGA
>PNMN01000087.1 GCA_013823655.1 Comamonadaceae bacterium
CCATCGGGTGCGCCTCTGCGTGGCCAGTTTTCTCAGTGTTCATGGGTATTTCCAGCGGATAGAGCGCGGTCAACTGCGGTTTCTAGGTTCAACCCATTGATCCGGCCCCGTGAAGTATCAACCGTTCGCCCTGAGCCTGTCGAAGGGCAACGACCAGCTCAGCCCGAACGGAACTCAAGACTTCATCGAGCCGGATCAATAGGTTCAATCTTGGTCAGGGCCATGGGGGCACATTTGCTGTGGCATCGGAAAATCCCGATTTATGCCCCCGGAAGGGGTGGGCTGTAAATGGACGCTTTGGGACGTCCAGAAACAAAAAAGCCCCGCAGTGCGGGGCTTTTAGGGGGGTTTCAGGACATCTTGTGGGATGTCCTGAAACCCATTCTTGGCGGAGTGAGAGGGATTCGAACCCTCGATGAGGCTCTACACCCCATACTCCCTTAGCAGGGGAGCACCTTCGGCCACTCGGTCATCACTCCAAAGCCTTGGATTATGCCTCAAGTCGTCCCTGTTTCATGAGGCGACAGGCAGCGCCGCATCACTTCGAGATGGTGTCGGCGGTCTGGTCCAGGTCGAACTCGCGGTGCAGGGCACGCACCGCCAGCTCCATGTACTTCTCGTCGATCACGACCGAGGTCTTGATCTCGGAGGTGGAGATCATCTGGATGTTGATGCCCTCGTCGCTCAGGCACTTGAACATGCGGCTGGCCACGCCGACGTGGCTGCGCATGCCGATGCCGACGATGGACACCTTGCAGATGCGGTTGTCGCCCACCACATCGGCCGCGCCCAGCGCCGACAGCACCTGGCCCCTGAGCAGGTCCAGCGTCTTCTGGAAGTCGTTGCGGTGCACGGTGAAGGAGAAGTCGGTCTTGCCGTCCTTGGAGATGTTCTGAATGATCACATCCACCTCGACGTTGGCGGCCGCCACGGCGCCCAGAATCTGGTAGGCGATGCCTGGCCTGTCGGGCACACCCAGCACGGAGACCTTGGCTTCGTCGCGATTGAAGGCAATGCCGGAAACAACGGCTCGTTCCATATCTTCGTCTTCCTCAAAAGTGATCAGGGTGCCGGAAGCGGCTTCTTCGTTCAGGTCGATGTCCCAGGGCGTGAAGCTGGAGAGCACGCGCAACGGCACCTTGTATTTGCCGGCGAACTCCACCGAGCGGATCTGCAGCACCTTGCTGCCCATGCTGGCCATTTCCAGCATCTCCTCAAAGCTCACACGCTCCAGGCGCTTGGCTTCGGGCACCACGCGCGGATCGGTCGTGTAGACACCGTCCACGTCGGTGTAGATCAGGCATTCGGCAGCCTTCAGCGCAGCGGCCACGGCCACCGCCGAGGTGTCACTGCCGCCACGGCCCAGTGTCGTGATGTTGCCCTGGTTGTCCACACCCTGGAATCCCGTGACGATCACCACCTTGCCTGCGGTCAGGTCGGCGCGCACACGGGCGTCGTCGATCGATTCGATGCGGGCCTTGGTGTAGGCGTCGTTGGTCTTGATGGGTACCTGCCAGCCGGCGTAGCTGACGGCGTCAATGCCTTCGGCCTGCAAAGCAATGGCCAGCAGGGCCGAAGAGGCCTGCTCGCCGGTGGCGGCCAGCATGTCGAGCTCGCGGCCATAGGCCTGGCCCTGGGTGGCGGGCTGCAGGTCTTTGGCCAGGCCCAGCAGGCGGTTGGTTTCGCCGCTCATGGCGCTGGGCACCACCACCATCTGGTGGCCGGCCCTGTGCCACTTGGCGACACGCCGGGCCACGTTGCGGATGCGCTCGGTGGACCCCATGGAGGTGCCGCCGTACTTGTGAACTATCAAAGCCATCGGGTGGGATTGGGTGGGGTCAGAGAAGAGGGAAGTTGCCGCAACCAGCAGCGCGGCAAAGAAGGTCTGCGCTGCGCCAAATGCGCTGGGCAAAGCTTTGGGATTATATCGGCGGCGTGCGATCCGACCCCACGTAGGCCAGATGCGCAAGCTCGCGGATCACGAAGCCGGTGGCCACCTTGATGTGAATGCCGTGACCGCGCGTGGTGCAGTCCACCACCTGGTCCAGCAGTTCTTCGAGCTGCCCGGCACTGGCCACCACCCCGGCGGCGCTGCGCAGCCAGTGGCGCAGCGCATTGGCCTGGCGCTCGCGGCTCAGAGACTGCAGGGCCTTGATGGCCGGCGGCACGCCGGTCTGCGCCAGATCGATGCGCGCAAGATCGTCCAGCAGCGCCTGCGCCTGCGCCGCATGGCGGGCGCTGCGCGCCAGCATCGGGCGAAAGCCGGGAAAGCAACGCTCCCAGGCCGGCAGCAACTGCGCCCGGATGCGGTTGCGGGTATAGCGCAGATCGTCGTTGCTCGGGTCGTCCACAAAGACATGGCCTTGCGCCACCAGCCAGTCACGCAGCCACTGCGACGGGAGTTCCAGCAGCGGACGACCAAACACCAGGCCATGCCGCTCAAAGCGCTCGGCCATGGCTGCCAGCCCCGGCAAACCGGCGCCGCGGCTGAGCGCGAGCAGCAGGGTTTCGGCCTGGTCGTCGGCATGCTGACCCAGCAGCACGCAGGCAGCGCCCAAGGACCCGGCCATGCGGGCCAATGCGGCGTAGCGCTGGATGCGCGCCGCATCTTCCGGGCTTTGCCCCGCTTCATGGGCCGCCTGCACGCGCAGCGATGTGAACGGTATGCCAAGGCGCTCGCACACCGCACGACCGCTGGATTCAAAGCCGTCGGCGGCGGGCTGCAGACCATGGTGCACGTGCAAGGCCATTACCCGACCGGGCCAGCGCTCATGGGCAGCGAGCAGCAAAACGGTGGAGTCGGCGCCCGCGCTGTAGGCCACCGCGACCGGGCCTGCGGGTTCCGGCAGCCACCGCACGCACCAGCGGTCCAGCGCCAGCCTGCCTGGGTTCGGCTGGGGCGTCGCCGCGCTCACTTCAGTGTTCACCTCACCGCTTGTCCGGCTTGCTGTCGGCCTTGGTGTCGGTGTAGCGACCGTAGCTGTTCAGGCGTGCGTGGCGGCGGTCCAGCAGTTCCTTCACCTTGAGGTCGGCCACCTGGCGCCAGGCGTCGCCCAGTGCGCGCTTGAGGAAGGCGGCCATCTGGCCGTGATCGCGGTGCGCACCGCCCACCGGCTCGTTCACGATCTTGTCCACCAGGCCCAGCGCCTTCAGGCGGTGCGCGGTGATGCCCAGTGCGTCGGCCGCATCGCTGGCGCGGTCGCTGGTCTTCCAGAGAATGGAGGCACAGCCTTCGGGGCTGATCACCGAGTACACCGAGTACTGCAGCATCAGCACCTGGTCGGCCACCGAAATGGCCAGCGCGCCACCCGAACCACCCTCACCGATGATGGTGGAAATGATGGGCACTTCCAGCTGCGCCATCTCGAAGATGTTGCGACCAATGGCCTCGGACTGGCCGCGCTCTTCGGCGTCAATGCCCGGGTAGGCACCGGGCGTGTCCACGAAGGTGAACACCGGCAGCTTGAACTTCTCGGCCAGCTTCATCAAGCGCAGCGCCTTGCGGTAGCCCTCGGGCTTGGTCATGCCAAAGTTGCGCAGACCACGCTCTTTGGTGTCGCGGCCTTTCTGGTGCCCCAGCACCATGCAGGGCTGGCCATTGAACCGGGCCAGACCACCCACAATGGCGAGATCGTCCGAAAAGTGGCGGTCGCCGTGCAGTTCCTGGAAGTGGGTGAAAACCTCGCGCACATAGTCCAGCGTGTAGGGACGGTCCTGGTGCCGCGCGATCTTGGTGATCTGCCAGGGCGTGAGGTTGCTGTAGATGTCCTTGGTCAGCTGCAGGCTCTTGCCCGACAGCTGCTCGATCTCGGCAGAAATGTCCACCGCCGATTCGGTCTGCACGTAGCGCAGCTCTTCGATCTTGCTTTCGAGTTCGGCAATCGGCTGCTCAAAATCGAGAAAAAACTTTTTGGCCAAGGTGTGACTCCTTTGGTCTTGTGTGAACGACGTCCGGGGACTTCAGTAACTCACCGGCAGCGGGTCCAGCGAGCGCCAAATATACCAAGTGGCCACGCTGCAGAACGGTGCCCAGGAGGCGGCCACTTCCCGGATTTCGCTGCGGCTCACCGGCTCACCAGAAAAGTAGGCGCGGCTGATGCCGTTTTGCAGCCCGATGTCGTCCAGCGGCAGCACGTTGGGCCGCATCAGGTGGAAGATCAGGAACATCTCGGCGGTCCAGCGCCCGATGCCGCGAATGCCCACCAGCTCGGTGATGATGGCCTCGTCGTCCATCTCGGCCCAGGCCTTCACTTGCACCTGATCATTGGCAAAGTGCAGGGCCAGATCGACGAGGTATTCGACCTTGCGCGCCGACAGGCCGACCGAACGCATGTCGTCCACCTTGAGCTTGAGCACCTGCGCTGGCACCATTTTTCTGGGCAGAACGGAGAAGCGGTCCCAGACCGATTGCGCCGCCTTGACCGAAATCTGCTGTCCGACGATGCTGCGCGCCAGCGTGACAAAAGCGTCCCCGCGCGACTGCAGGCTCACACCCGCGTGCTGAGGAATGAGTTTCTTCATCACCCGGTCGCGCTTCATGAGATGGCGACAGGCGTCCTGCCAATAATCTGGCGCTTGCGGACCAACGTCGGGCAAGACGGACGAAGCCATCAACTGCGCTCCCAGGCGGTGCCGCCCGGGCCGTCTTTGAGCACCACGCCCTGCGCCAGCAGCGCCTGACGGATCCGGTCGGCCTCGGCAAAGTTCTTCGCCTGCTTGGCGCCCGCGCGCTGTGCGATCAGGCCCTGGATCGCCGCCTCATCGAGCCCGCCTGCGGTCGCCCCACCCCCTTGCAGGAAGGTGGCCGGATCGGCTTGCAGCAGGCCCAGCGTGCCGCCCAGCGCGAGCAACAGACCCGCCAGGGCAGCGTCCTTGCCGCGATTGACCTCGCTGGCCAGATCGAACAGCACCGCCACCGCTTCGGGGGTGCCAAAGTCCTCGTCCATCGCCTGCTTGAAGCGTTGGGCAAACGGCTGGCTCCAGTCGATCCCGGTTGCGGGCGCCACCGGCACGAGAGAGAGCGCGGTGTACAGGCGCTTGAGCGAGGCGCGCGCATCGTCCAGATGCACGTCGCTGTAGTTCAGCGGGCTGCGGTAATGGGCCCGGAGGATGAAGAACCGGACCGTTTCCGGGTCGTACTTCGCGAGCACCTCGCGGATGGTGAAGAAGTTGCCCAGGCTCTTGGACATCTTTTCGTTGTCCACCCGCACAAAGCCGTTGTGCATCCAGCAGCGCGCCAGCGGCTGGCCGCTCGCGCCTTCGCTCTGGGCGATCTCGTTCTCGTGGTGGGGAAACTGCAGGTCGGCACCGCCGCCGTGGATGTCGAAGGTCTCGCCCAGGGTGGCGCAGCTCATGGCCGAACATTCGATGTGCCACCCCGGGCGCCCGGCGCCGAACGGGCTGGCCCAGCGGGCTTCGACCGGTTCGTCGGGTTTGGCTGATTTCCAGAGCACGAAGTCCAGCGGATCGTTCTTGTCGCCGACCACGGCCACGCGCTCACCGGCGCGCAAATCGTCCAGCGACTTGCCCGACAACTTGCCGTAGCCTTCGAACTTGCGCACCGCATAGTTCACATCACCGTTGTCGGCCTGATAGGCCAGGCCCTTGGCCTGCAGCCGTTCGATGAGCGACAGCATCTGGGGCACGTACTCGGTGGCACGCGGCTCGATGGTCGGCGGCTCGATCCCCAGCAGCGCAATGTCCTGGTGCATCGCTGCGGTCATTTCGTCGGTCAATGCCCGCAGGGTGATGCCCCGCTCCACCGCCCGCTTGATGATTTTGTCGTCGATGTCGGTGATGTTGCGCACGTAGGTGACGCGGTAGCCACTGACTTTGAGCCAGCGCTGCACGACGTCAAAGGCCATCATCATCCGCGCATGGCCGATGTGGCAGAGATCGTAAATCGTCATGCCGCACACATACATGCGCACATGCCCCGGCTCGATCGGCTCGAACGGCTCCGCGCGGCGGGTGAGGGTGTTGAAAATGCTGAGCGTCATGGAAATCGGACCACACCGGGCCGCACAAGCTGCTCGCTCGGGCACGTTGAGGGTGGTTGTGGGATGGACGTGGTGAATACGCCTGTCGGTGAAATGAAAATGACCGCACTCTCAACCAGCCGGTGCACAACACACCCGCAGGGAAAGGCGGCCATTGGACTTACACCCTCAGATACAATGCGCCAGTATAGCCAGCCCGGTGCAGTGCGCCTGCGCGCCGACGGGTTCTGTGGTGAAGTTTTGCAAGCTTTTTTGCCATCTTCGCTGCGCCGCATTTGCCATCCGAGGTCCCATGTCCACTACTGTGAAAACCGCGTCCTATCTGCCCGCTGCGCTGCGCCTGCTGGCCGTTTCCTTGGCTGTGTCTGCTGCCTTGAGTGCTCCGCTGGCCATGGCACAGACCGATGACCACGCCGAAGTCAACCGCCTGATGCGCGCCGGACAAATGAGCGAAGCCCTGAGCAAGGTGGACCAGTTCCTGGCCACCAAGCCGCGCGACCCGCAGATGCGCTTTCTCAAGGGTGTGATCCAGACCGAGAGCGGGAAGAACGCCGACGCGATTGCCACCTTCTCCAAACTGACCGAAGACCATCCCGAGCTGCCAGAGCCTTACAACAACCTCGCCGTGCTCTACGCCGGTCAGAGCCAGTTCGACAAGGCCCGCGCCGCCCTGGAGATGGCGATCCGCACCAACCCGAGCTACGCCACGGCGCACGAAAATCTGGGCGACGTGTACGCCAAGCTCGCCAGCCAGGCCTACAGCAAGGCCCTGCAGCTGGATGCGGGGAATGCCGCCGTCGTGCCCAAGCTCAGCCTGATCCGCAACCTGTTCGCCGCCGACGCCAAGGGCGTGCGCCCCACCACGCTGGCTTCGGCTGCGGCCACAGCACCAGCGACCGCCGCCACGCCGACGGCGACGGCCAAACCCGTCACCGCCACCACGGCAAGCACTCCGTCGGCCGTGGACGGCAACGCGCAGGCTGCGGTCGAATCGGCTGTGCAAGCCTGGGCCAAGGCCTGGTCCAGCAAGAACATGCAGGCTTATCTGGGCGCCTACGCGCCGAACTTCACGCCGCCGGGCGGCCAGTCCCGCAGCGCGTGGGAAGCCGACCGCAAGGCCCGCATCCTGCCGCGCAGCCGCATTGGCGTGGACCTGAGCGACATCAACGTCACGGTCAATGGAGACCGTGCCACGGTGAAGTTCCGCCAGGCCTACAGTTCGGACACCCTGAACGTGACCAGCCGCAAGACGCTCGACATGGTCAAGAGCGGCAACCGCTGGCTGATCGTGCGCGAAATCACCGGATCTTGATGGTGGGTTGGCGGACTTTCCAGCGCGGCCACGCCAGCCTCCCCGCCGCCTTCCTGAGTTCGGGGTCTGGCGGCTGGACACGCCCGCTCATGGGTCTGGCCGCGCTCTCCCTGGCAGCTGCAGCGGTGCTCCTGTTCGCCTCCAGCATGTTGCGTGACACCCGCAGCGGCAGCGTGCTGGAGCCGGTGTCGCTGGCGTCGGCAACCACGGCGGCAACGCTCTCTTCAACCCTGATCGAACGGCCCTCGCTGATCGACTCCGCGCTGGCCAAGGTGCACCGCGCGACCGACGAACTGGCGGGCAGTGCACCGCCCTCCGGTCTCCTGTCCCGCCCCTTGTCGGGCGAAGCACTGCAAGCGGTGATGCCCATGCTGGGGCGGGCGGAAGCCCGCCTGATCGACATCTACCGGCTGATCAGCCAGGGCCAACACCGCGAAGCCCTGGCCAAGGCCGACCTGCTGGTGCTTGACCACCCCAACTTTCATCTGGCCCACCTGGTGCATGGCGATCTGCTGAGCCTGCAAATGCGGCCGGTGCGCCAGCTCGGCGATGTGCCCGACACCAAGGCCCAGGCCGCCATCGAGCAGCTCAACGTGCTGCGCGACGAGTCGCGTCGTCGCCTGCGCGCACTCACCGAACGCCCGCCCGCAGGAAGCATTCCGACCCAGTTCCTGAGCCTGGCCTCGCAAAGCCGCCACGCCATTGCGGTGGATGCTTCGCGTTCGCGCCTGTACCTGTTTGAAAACCTCACGCCCCAGCCCGCCAACGGACTGCTCGGCAGCACGCCGCAGCTCAAACTGCTGGGAGACTTCTACATCTCGGTTGGCCTGCAGGGCATCGAAAAGCACATCGAGGGCGACAAGCGCACCCCGCTGGGCGTGTACTACATCACCAGCAACCTCGACCCCACCAGCCTGCCCGATCTGTACGGCGTCGGCGCATTGCCGATCAACTACCCCAACCCGCTGGACGTGCAGCGCGGCAAAACCGGCAGCGGCATCTGGCTGCATGGCACACCGCGCGAGCAATTCGTGCGTGCCCCGCTGGCCTCCGATGGCTGCGTGGTGCTGTCCAACCCCGATCTGGAGCGCCTGCTGCGCACGGTGCAGATTCGCACCACGCCGGTGGTGATCGCACCCGAACTGCAATGGGTTCAACCCGAGGCACTGGATGCCACGCGCCAGCAGTTCGAAGCCTCGCTCGAAGCCTGGCGCACCGCCAAGGGTCAGGGCGACCTCGATCAACTCAAGGCCTTCTACTCCAGCCGCTTCCAGAACCAGGGGCGCAACCTGGAACAATGGTGGCCGAAGGTCGAGAGCGAAGTCCGCTCGGGCGCTGTCCAGCGTGGCGTGGCGCTCAAGGAGCTGTCCATGCTCCAGTGGCGCGACACCCAGGACACCATGGTGGTGACCTTTGGTGAAGTGGCCAACGGCCAGTCACGAGGCGTCACCAAACGGCAGTACTGGATGCGCGAGCGCGACCAGTGGAAAATATTTTTTGAAGGAACCCCCTGATGAACCCCATACGCCCTGCCAGCGCGCTGCGCCGCCGCCTGGGTGGCCTGCTGGCCGCGCTGATCGCTTCTGCGGTCGTGCTGCCTGGCGCCGCTCTGGCCCAGTCATCGGCTCCCAAAGTACGGTTGAACACCTCGATGGGTGACATCGTGCTCGAGCTCTACCCCGACAAAGCACCCAAGACGGTCGAGAACTTCCTGCAGTACGTGCGCGACAAGCACTACGACGGCACCATCTTCCACCGGGTCATGGACGGCTTCATGATCCAGGGCGGCGGTTTCACCGGCGATTTCCAGCAAAAAGACACCCGCGCACCGATTGCCCTGGAAGCCCAGAACGGCCTGAAGAACGATCGCGGCACCATTGCCATGGCCCGCACTGCGAACCCGAATTCCGCCACCGCCCAGTTCTTCATCAACGTGGTGAACAACACCATGCTGAATGCACCGAATCCCGACGGGCACGGCTACACCGTCTTCGGCAAGGTGATCCAGGGCATGGACACGGTGGACAAAATCAAGGCCACACCCGTCGGCAACAAAGGCATGCATCAAAACGTGCCCCAATCCCCTGTCACGATCCTCAAAGCCACTCTGGAGAAATAACACCATGGCCAACCCCCAAGTCGAACTGCACATCGCCAGCTTTGGCGTCGTCACCCTGGAACTCGACGCTGAAAAAGCGCCGCTGACCACCGCCAACTTCCTCTCGTACGTGAACAAGGGCCACTACAACAACACCGTGTTCCATCGCGTCATCCCGGGTTTCATGGTCCAGGGCGGCGGCTTTGAGCCCGGCATGAACCAGAAGCCGACCGACAAGCCGATCAACAACGAAGCCAACAACGGCCTGAAAAACGAGCTTTACACGGTGGCCATGGCCCGCACCGGCGACCCGCATTCGGCCAGCGCTCAGTTCTTCATCAACGTGGCCAACAACGGCTTCCTGAACCACACCGCGCCCAGCGCCCAGGGCTGGGGCTATGCCGTGTTCGGCAAGGTCGTCGGCGGCGCCGACATCGTCAAGAAAATCGAAGGCGTGGCGACCGGTCGCAAGGGTTTCCACGACGACGTGCCGAAGGACGACGTGGTCCTCGAAAAAGCCGTCGCACTCTGAACACCCAGGGGGCTGCGGCCCCCTTCTTCATGACCGCTCCGCTCACCGACCGCTTCGCCGAGTTGCACGCTCCCGCGCACTGGCGAGCGGTCGAATTCATTTCAGACCTGCATTTGCAGGCAAGCGATCCGACCACCTTCGCTGGCTGGCAGCGGTTGTTGCAGCGCCCTGCTGCCGAACGGGCCGATGCCCTCTTCATCCTGGGTGACCTGTTCGAAATCTGGGTGGGTGACGATGTTCTGTCGCCCACCAACCGATCCAGCGAGTCGGTTTTTCTGCGCCATTGCACCACCCTGCTGCACGACTTGAGTCGGCACACGCCGGTGTTCTTCATGGCGGGCAACCGCGACTTCCTGTTCGGCACGGACGGACTGCGGGCCAGCGGCATGCAGGCACTGGACGACCCCACGGTGCTGGACTTCATGGGCCAGCGCTGGCTGCTCAGCCACGGCGACGCCCTGTGCCTGGCCGACACCGACTACATGCGCTTCCGGGCGCAGGTACGCACACCGGCCTGGCAAACCACTTTTCTCGCACAGCCGCTGGCCGAGCGCGAAGCCGTGGCGCGCGGCTTGCGCGAGCAGAGCGAGGCGCGCAAACGCAGCCATGCGCACGACCCCACCCTCTGGGCCGATGTGGACACGCCGGCGGCCCGGCAATGGCTGCAGCGTGCCGACGCGCCCATGCTGATCCACGGCCACACCCACCGCCCGGCCAGCCACGAACTGGGCGATGGCCTGCAACGTGTGGTGCTCAGCGACTGGGATGCCGCAGCCAGCCCGCCGCGCGCCGAGGTGCTGCGCCTCAGCGCAGCAGGCCTGCAGCGCCTGCCATTGAAGACGGCCTGAGCGCCACCATGTACGCATGATGGCCAACTCCCTGCTCCGTTCCCTGCAATCCTGGCTGCCGCGGCGCATCCGTCCCACCCCGGTGATCGATGACGCACTCTGGCACCGGACCCTCGCAGCCCTGCCCTTTCTGGCGGCGCTGGCGCCCACCGGCCAACACCGGCTGCGCGAACTCTGCGGGCATTTCCTGCAAGAGAAAGAGTTTCACGGCGCCCACGGCCTGCGCATCACCGACGCCATGGCGTTGAGCATTGCCGCACAGGCCTGCCTGCCCTTGCTGGACATGGCGCCACCGTCGGGCGCATCCGCGCGCGACCCGATGCAGGTGCTGGACTGGTACGGCGATTTTGTCGGCATCGTGGTGCAGCCCGGTGCTGCGGTGGCACAGCGCGAAGTGACCGATGGTCTGGGCGTGGTGCACCGCTACCGCGAGGTGCTGGCCGGCGAAGCCATGGACCGCGGCCCGGTGATGCTCAGCTGGCAGGAAGTGAGCCGGGCGGCCGAACTCGCGCCCGAAGGCAAGAACGTGGTGATCCACGAGTTCGCGCACAAGCTCGACATGCTCGGCATGGCCCACGGCCAGCAGCCCGATGGCGCGCCCCCCCTGCCGACGGGCTTCATGGGCCGGCCCGGTACCGAAGGGCGGGAACACTGGCGCGGCACCATGCAGGCGTCTTACGCCAGCTTCTGCGAAGCGGTCAACCTGGCCGAACGTTTCGGCGGTGAAGTGCCCTGGCTGGACGACTACGCGGCCACCCACCCGGCCGAGTTCTTTGCGGTGAGCTGCGAAGCCTACTTCGTGCAACGCGAACGCTTTGCCGCCGAGTTCCCCGAACTGATGCCGCTGTACGACGGATTTTTCAGAGCAGCCCGATCACAGCCGCTTTGAGCGGCAGCACCGGAA
>PNMN01000088.1 GCA_013823655.1 Comamonadaceae bacterium
GGTGATGGCCATGCTGGCGGTGCTGAGCTGGCGCTCGCTGGACGGCATGCACCGCGCCCAGACTTTCACCCAGCAGCGGGCCGACCAGCTCATGCGTCTGCAGGCCGCGCTGGGGCAGTGGAGCGCCGACCTTGACGCCATCACCCACACCCAGGAGGTGCAGCCGCTCGAATTCGACGGTCGGGTGCTGCGCATGACGCGCCGCGACAGCAGCGAAACCGGGCTGGACAGCCCGGGCGTGCGGGTGGTGGCCTGGACGCGTTTGAGCGGCAGCGTCGAAGGCGGCGCGACGGGCCAGTGGATGCGCTGGCAGTCCGGGCCGATCCGCCACCGCGACGACCTGGCCCGTGCCTGGCAACGCGCCGCCAACTGGAGCCAGGGCGCTGTGCCAGACCCCGCTCAGGCCGGTCATGGCGACAGCGCCGTGCCGGTGCTGGGCATCGAAACGTGGCAGCTCTACTACCACCGGGGTGCCAGCTGGGGCAACCCGCTGTCCTCGGTCGGCAACGAAGTCGGCGGCGCGGCGCCCACCACCCCATCGAACCTGCCCGACGGCGTGCGCCTGGTGCTGACACTGTCGCCCAGCCAGAACATGACGGGCACCCTGGTGCGCGACTGGGTGCGCCCCACGCTGGAGGCCGGTGGAACATGAAGCACCCCCTGCGCCGCTTCGCGTCACCCCCCTCCAGGGGGGCGGCACTGGCCGTCCGGCAAAGCCGGCCCGGCGGTGCCCTGGGAGGCGCCCGTCTCTGCGGCGCGGGGGGGCACCATGAACGGGGTGCCGCGCTCTTGTTGGCCATGCTCACCGTGACGCTGGTGGCCACGCTGGCTTCCGCCGCGCTGTGGCAGCAGTGGCGCGCCACCGAGGTGGAGACCGCCGAGCGCCAGCGCGTGCAGGCGGCCTGGATCCTGACCGGCGCGCTGGACTGGGCGCGCCTGATCCTGCGCGAAGACGCGCGCAGCAACCAGAACAGCGGCAACCCCGACCACCTGGGCGAACCCTGGGCCACGCCGCTGGAAGAAGCGCGCCTGTCCAGCTTCCTGGCCGCCGACAAAAGCAACAACACCGACGACACCTTGCAGGCCTTCCTCTCGGGCGAGGTGATCGATCTGCAGTCGCGCATGAACTTTCTGAACCTGGTCAAGGCCAGCGGCAGCGGTGCCAGCGCCAGCGCCGACATTTCGCCGCCCGACCTGCTCGCCTTCACCCGGCTCTACCGGCTGCTGGACCTGCCGCAGTCCGAGCTGGACGCTGCGGTGCAGGCGCTGCTGGTCACCACCCGGCTGGCGGCGAACGATCCCCAACCCTCGCACTCCGCGCTGATCCCGGCCAAGCTGGCGCAGCTGGCCTGGCTGGGCATGGGCCGCGCCAGCCTGGCGGCCCTGGAGCCGCACGTCACCGTGCTGCCCGAGCGCACCCCGATCAACCTGAACACCGCCAGCGCGCAGGTGCTCTCGGCCAGCGTGCCCGATCTCAGCCTGGCCATGGCCCAGAAGCTGGTGGGCGAGCGCGAGCGCAATCCGTTCCGACACATCGCCGATGCCGCCCGGGTGGTGCCCACGGTGGCCAGCCAGCTGACCGATGCGAACCACGACGTGCGCAGCCGCTATTTCGAGGTGCGCGGTCGCCTGCGACTGGACGACACGGTGATCGAAGAACGCTCCCAGGTGGTGCGCAACAACCTGCAGGTGCGCGTGAACTGGCGCGAACGCATCACCAGCCACTGACATCTGCACACCCGGGCAGTGCATCCCCTCTCTAGAATGAGGGCATCCAGCCGCAACGCCACCCCAACGCCACCCCCACTTGCCCGTGCTGATCATCACCCCCTCCGACTTCTCGCTGGCGTCCGCCGACGGCCCCACGGTGGTGCTGTCCTGGGCCACGTCGGCCAACGGCCAGCAGGTGAACGATCACGGCAGTTGCGGCGCGTCTCTGTTGCCGGCCGACGAAGACGTGGTGCTGGTGCTGCCGGTGCGCGCCGTCTCCTGGCACCGGGTGGCGGTGCCCAAGGTGGCCGCTTCCCGACTGCGCGCCGTGCTCGATGGCCTGCTGGAAGAACGCGTGCTCAGCGACACGGGCGCGCTGCATTTCGCGCTGGAGCCCGGTGGCCGTGCCGGCCAGACGGTGTGGGTGGCCGCCTGCCAGAAGGCCTGGCTGCAAAGCTGGCTGCAGGCGCTGGAGGCGGCGGGCCGACCGGTCTCGCGCATCGTGCCCGCCCTCTGGCCCACAGCCGCCGGGAGCGGCCACACCGTGCACTGGGCGCACGACGAGGGCGACCGCGTCTGGCTGGCCACCGCCAACCCGCTGGGCGTGCGCTGCGTGCCGCTGCGCGAAAACGGCTCCAGCACCTTCGGCGATTCGAGCTTCGGCCACCTCGGATCCGCGACCGACAGTTCAACCGAGCACTTGCTGAGCGGCTCCGATCCGGCCAACACGCAGTGGTTCGCCGACCCCTCGATCACCGCGCTGGCCGAACAGGTCTGCAACCAGCGCTTCGACCTCATGCCGCCCCCGGCCTGGCTGTTGCGTTGTGCCCAGTCCGACTGGAACCTCGCACAGTTCGACCTCAGCCTCTCCAGCGGCGCGCGCCGTGGCCAGCGGCTGCGCCAGACCCTGCGCCAGTGGCGCAGCGCCCCGGCCTGGCGACCGGCCCGCTGGGGCCTGGCGGCGCTGCTGGCGGTGCAGCTGCTGGGCCTGAACGCCGCCGCCTGGCACGAGCGCAGCAGCCTGGACGCCAAACGCCAGGCGGTGCGCCAGACCCTGCAGCAGACCTTTCCGAACGTGACGCTGGTGCTGGACGCGCCGCTGCAGATGCAGCGCGAGCTGGCGCTGTTGCAGCAGGCCAGCGGCAGCCTGAGCACCGGCGATCTGGAAACCATGCTGGCCGCGCTGGCCCAGGCCGCGCCCGGCGAGCCTGCCACGCCCGGCAGCGCCGACTACAGCGAGAGCGAAGGCCGCTTCGGCCAGTGGACAGCCCCTGAAGAACAGCTGCGCAGCCTGCAACAGGCGCTGCAGGCCAGCGGCTGGCAGGCCCGTTTTGACGGCAGCACGCTCAGCCTGCGCCCGGCCCCACCGTGAACACCATGTCCGAATCGAACTTTTCTTCTGCCTGGGTCCGGCTGCGCCAAACGCTGCGCCTGACGCTGGCGCGCCTGACGCTGGCGCGCCTGTCGCCGCGCGAGCAGCGTGCCGTGGTCATCGCCGCCTGGGTGGTGGGCCTGGGCCTGCTCTGGTGGCTGGCCGTGGCACCGGCGCTGGCCACGCTGCGCCAGGCGTCCGAACGCCACAGCCAGCTCGACGCCCAGCTCGACCAGATGCGCCGCATGGCCGCCACCGCCGAGAGTCTGCGCAGCCAGAACACCGCCCAGCCGCTGGCGCGCGACGCCGTGCTGCGCGCGCTGGAGCAAGCCACCACCAGCGTGCTGGCCGGGACCGGCGAGCTCGCGGTGCAGGGCGACCGCGCCACCGTCACGCTGCGCGGCACGCCGCCCGACGCACTGGCCCAGTGGCTGAGCCAGGTGCGCATCAACGCGCGCCTGGTGCCGCTGCAGGCCGAGCTCAAACAATCGGCCGCCCCCGTTGGCTGGAGCGGGCAGCTGGTGCTGGCCGGGCCGGGCCTGGTGGCGGGCAACTGATGCACAGCGCGTGGGCCACCCGTCTGGCCTGGCTGTGTGCGCCGCTGGGTCTGGTCATGGCGCTGCTGCTGTTCGCCCCGGCGCGCTGGCTGGCCCAGGCGCTGGACGGCGCCAGCGCAGGCCGGTTCCAGCTCGTCAACACCCGCGGCACCGTGTGGAACGGCCAGGCCGATCTGCTGCTCACCGGCGGCGCGGGCAGCCGCACACAAACCGCCCTGCCGCAGGGCCTGCGCTGGCGCTTGCGACCGGCCTGGCGCGAGGGCCAGCCCGCCGTGCGACTGGAGCTGACCGCGCCCTGCTGCACCCCCGAACCGCTGGCCTTCACCGTGCTGCCCGGTCTGCAGGGCGGGCGGCTGTTGCTGGCGTCCTTTCAGAGCCAGTGGCCGACCGGGCTGCTGGTGGGCCTGGGAACGCCCTGGAACACGCTGCGGCTGGATGGCCGTCTGGTGCTGCAATCCCCCGGTCTTGACGTGCGCTGGCAGGCCGGGCGCACCAGGGTGCAGGGCACGCTGGTCATCGAAGCCCTCGACATGGCCTCGCGCCTGTCCACCCTGCGGCCGCTGGGCAGCTACCGCATCGACCTGCAGGCCCCCACGGGCACCGAGAGCGCCACCGTGGCCCTGCAGACCCTGCGCGGTGAACTTCAACTGCAGGGCAATGGTCAATGGGTGGGCGGGCGCCTGCGTTTTCGCGGCGAGGCCCAGGCCACCCCGGGGCACGAAGAGGCCCTGGCCAACCTGCTCAACATCATCGGACGTCGGCAAGGCGAGCGTTCGCTGCTGAACATTGGATAACACCAGATACACGCCGCGCCGCCGACTTCGCGCTAGGATCAAGCCATGAACCCGAACCCCTCCCGTGCCCAGCAGTTCAGCGGCAGCGCGCTCACGGCCATCGCGCTGGCCATCGGCCTGGCCTTGAGCGCACTGCCCTGGCAGGCCCTGGCCCAGGGCAAGAACAACGAACCCGTGGTGCTCAACTTCGTGGGCGCCGACATCGAGGCCGTGGCCCGCACCATGGCCACCATCAGCGGTCGCAACGTGGTGCTGGACCCGCGCGTCAAGGGCACCGTCAACCTCTCGACCGACAGACCGGTGACACCGACCGCCGCGCTGAACCAGTTCGCCGCCGCGCTGCGCCTGCAGGGCTTCACGCTGGTGGACACCGGTGGCCTGTACAAAATCGTGCCCGAGGCCGACGCCAAGCTGCAAGGCAACCCGGTCCATGTCGGCCCGGTCAGCAAGCTGCCGGCCTCCAACCAGATCGTGACCCAGATCTTCCGGCTCAACCACGAAAACGCCAACAACCTGGTGCCGGTGCTGCGCCCGCTGATCGGTCCCAACAACACGATCAACGTCAACCCCGGCAACAACTCGCTGGTGATTACCGACTACGCCGACAACCTGCAACGCATCGGCCGCATCATCACCGCGCTGGACGTGGCTGGCGCCACCGATGTGGAGATCATCCCGCTGCAGCACGCCATCGCCGCCGACCTGGTGCCGCTGGTCATCAAGCTGATCGAGTCCGGCGGAGGCGCCGCCACACAGGGCGACGCCTCGTTCAAGACCACCCTGGTGGCCGAGCCGCGCAGCAACAGCCTGGTGATGCGCGCGGCCAACCCGGCGCGCCTGGCCCTGGTGCGCGCCCTGGTCATCAAACTCGACCAGCCCAGCTCGCAGAGCGCGGCCGGCGACATCCATGTGGTCTATCTCAAGAACGCCGATGCGGTGGCCCTGGCCACCACGCTGCGCGCCGCCATGTCCAGCGGCGTGGCCGGTGCGGGCACCGGCGGCAGCACCACCGCGCGCACCGCCCCGGCCGCAGCAGCGACCGCGGCCGCCACAGCCCCGGTGGCTGCCAGCGCCGCGCCGTCCACCGGCGGCCAGATTCAGGCCGACCCGGCCACCAACGCCCTCATCATCACCGCGCCCGAGCCCCAGTACCGCCAGTTGCGCGCCGTCATCGACCAGCTCGACTCGCGCCGCGCCCAGGTGTATGTGGAGAGCCTGATCGCCGAGGTGAACGCCGACAAGGCGGCCGAGTTCGGCATCCAGTGGCAGGGGCCCATCGGCAACAGGGGCGACAGCCTGATCGGCCTGCTGGGCACCAATTTCGGCAACGCCGCCAGCAACATCTTCAACCTCTCCAGTGGCACCACCGCGCCCGCGCCCGGGCTCAACCTGGGTATCGCGGCACAGAAGAACGGTGTTTATTTCCTGGGCTTTCTGGCGCGTTTCCTGCAGCAGACCGGCGCGGGCAACATCCTCTCCACCCCCAACCTGCTGACGCTGGACAACGAAGAGGCCAAGATCGTGATCGGCCAGAACGTGCCCTTCGTCACCGGCCAGTTCACCAACACCGGCGGCGGCAACAACGGCTCGGTCAATCCGTTCCAGACCATCGAGCGCAAAGACGTCGGCCTGACCCTGCGCGTGAAGCCGCAGATCAGCGAGAACGGCACCATCAAGATGACCATCTTCCAGGAAGTCAGCAGCGTGCAGTCCACCTCTGCCGCTGGGCCCATCACCAACAAGCGCACCATCGAATCCACCGTGCTGGTGGACGACGGCGCGGTGGTGGTGCTGGGCGGTCTGCTGCAAGACGAGTACGCCGGCAACGAGGACAAGGTGCCGGGCCTGGGCGACGTGCCGATCTTCGGCAACCTGTTCAAGAGCGAAAAACGCAGCCGCAAGAAAACCAATCTCATGGTGTTCCTGCGCCCGGTGGTGCTGCGCGATGCGCGCGAGACCAGCAGCCTCTCGCTGGACCGCTACGAACTCATGCGCGCGATGCAGAAAGACGCGCAACCCCAGCCCAGCCGCGTGCTGCCGGTGAACGAGGCGCCGGTGCTGCCGCCGCAGCGGGCGCCGGGCGCCCTGCTGCCCGCCACACCGGCCGCCCCCGCCACGCCCGCGCAGTGAACGCACGGCCATGAAGTACCCGCTGCCCTACGCCTTCGCGCGCGAGCACCATTGGCTGCTGGAAGACGATGGCGAGGCCCTCACGCTGCTGGGCAGCAGCAGCGCCGCCGCCGACGCCGAGGCCGAGGCGCGCCGCCTCTCGGCGCTGTCCGAAATCCTGCGCTGCCACGACGTGCGCAGCATGCACTGGGAACCCACCGCCGCCATGGCCCAGCGCATCAGCGCGGCCTACGCACAGGGCGAGTCCAGCGCGGCGGCGGTGGTCAGCGAGGTGCAGAGCGACGCCGACCTGAGCCGCATGATGCAGGAGCTGCCCGCGATTGAAGACCTGCTGGAAACCGCCGACGATGCGCCCATCATCCGCATGCTCAACGCCTTGCTGACGCAGGCCGCGCGCGACGGCGCGAGCGACATCCACATCGAACCCTACGAGCGCCACTCCAGCGTGCGCTTTCGGGTCGATGGCACGCTGCGCGAGGTGGTGCAGCCCAACCGCGCGCTGCACGCGGCGCTGATCTCGCGCCTGAAGATCATGGCCGAGCTCGACATCTCTGAAAAACGCCTGCCGCAGGACGGCCGCATCAGCCTGCGCATCGGCACCCGCGCGGTCGATGTGCGCGTCTCCACCCTGCCCAGCGCGCACGGCGAGCGCGCCGTGCTGCGCCTGCTCGACAAGAGCGAGAGCAAGCTCAACCTGGAAGCGGTGGGCATGCAGGGCGGTGTGCTGGAGCGCTTCAAGCACCTGCTGCGGCAGCCGCACGGCATCATCCTGGTGACCGGCCCCACCGGCTCGGGCAAGACCACCACGCTCTACGCCGGCCTGCAGCGCCTGAACGCCGCCACGCTCAACATCATGACGGTGGAAGACCCGATCGAATACGAGCTGCCCGGCGTCGGCCAGACCCAGGTCAACGCCAAGATCGACCTCGACTTCGCCAAAGCCCTGCGCGCCATCCTGCGGCAAGACCCCGACGTCATCATGATCGGCGAGATCCGCGACTTCGAGACCGCGCAGATCGCCATCCAGGCCTCGCTCACCGGCCACCTGGTGCTGGCCACGCTGCACACCAACGACGCCCCCAGCGCCGTCACCCGCCTGACCGACATGGGCGTGGAACCCTTCCTGCTGAGCAGTTCGCTGCTCGGCGTGCTGGCGCAGCGCCTGGTGCGCAAGCTCTGCCTGCACTGCCGCCAGCAAGACGAGCGCGGCCGCTGGAAGCCGGTCGGCTGCCCGCACTGCAACCAGACTGGCTACAAGGGCCGCACCGGCATCTACGAACTGCTGGTCACCGACGACAAGATCCGCTCACTCATCCACAACCGCGCCGCCGAGAGCCAGCTCTTCGTGGCCGCCGAAGCGGCGGGCCTGCGCTCCATGCGCGAAGACGGCCAGCACCTGATCGATCAGGGCGTCACCTCGGCGGAAGAAGTGATGAGCGTGACCAGAGATTGACCCCCCGCATCGGCTTCGCCGCTCCCCCCCCAGGGGGCGGCACCAGCGGCCCGGCAAAGCCGGTTCCGCGGTGCCCCTGAATGAAGACACCGCACACCTGACGATCCGCCCCATGCCCGCCTATTCCTTCGAAGCCCTGGATGCCCAGGGCGCCACGCAAAAAGGCCTGATCGACGCCGACACGGTGCGGGCGGCGCGCGGCCTGTTGCGCGCGCGCGCGCTGGTGCCGCTCACGGTGGAGCCCGCCGTGAGCGCGCCCGGCGAGAGCGGCGGCGGCGGCCTGAACATCACGCTGTGGGGCGGCCGTGTCTTCAGCGCCACCACGCTGGCGGTGTGGACGCGCCAGCTCGCCGGGCTGGTGGCCGCCGGGCTGCCGCTGGAGCGCGCGCTGTCGGCCCTGGCCGACGAAGCGGAAGACGAGAAGCAGCAGCGCCTGGTGGCTTCGTTGCGCTCGGAGGTCAATGCCGGTTCGCCGTTTGCCCGCGCACTGGCCCAGCACCCGCGCGAGTTCGCAGCCATCTACACCGCCGTCATCGCCGCCGGTGAACAGAGCGGCCAGCTCGGCACCGTGCTGGAGCGCCTGGCCGACGATCTGGAAGAGCGCGAGGCGCTGAAGAACAAACTCATCGGCGCTTCGCTCTACCCGGCCATCGTCACCCTGGTGGCGATCGTGATCGTGGTGTTTCTGGTGAGCTACGTGGTGCCGCAGGTGGCGGGCGTGTTTGCGGGCAGCCAGCGCGCCCTGCCCTTTCTCACCGTGGTGATGCTGGGGCTGAGCAGTTTCGTGCGCAGTTACGGCTGGCTGATGCTGCTGCTGCTGCTGGCTGGCGGCGCAGCGCTGGTGGTGGCGCGGCGCAATCAGCGCCCTGCGCCTGGCGATGGACGCGGCCTGGCTGCGCCTGCCGCTGGTGGGCAGGCTCGCGCGCGGCTACAACGCGGCGCGTTTTGCGGCCACGCTGGCCATGCTGGCTTCGGCTGGTGTGCCCATCTTGCGCGCGCTGCAGACCGCGGCCGAGACCCTGAGCAACCAGGCCATGCGCGCCGACGCGCTGGACGCGCTGGTGCTGGTGCGCGAGGGCGCGCCGCTGGCCTCTGCCATTGGCAGCAAAAAGCGCTTTCCGCCGCTGGTGAGCATGTTTGCCCGCCTGGGGGAGCAGACCGGCCAGTTGCCGACCATGCTCGGGCGCGCGGCCGACCAGCTCAGCGCCGAGGTGCAGCGCCGCGCCATGCACCTGGCCACCATCCTGGAGCCGCTGCTGATCGTGGGCATGGGCGGGGTGGTGATGCTGATCGTGCTGGCGGTGCTGATGCCGATCATCCAGCTGAACCAGTTGGTCCGTTGATCCCCCCGCGCGCCGCAGACTGGTCTGGCTCCTTCCCCCGCTGGGGGAAGGTTGGGATGGGGGCAGGCGTGGATCAGTGTTGCATCGTGCGGGAGAGGCCCCCACCCCAGCCCTCCCCCAGAGGGGGAGGGTGTCAGACGGCCTGAGCCGCCCCAGCACCCCCTCGCACATCATCCTATTGCTCCGGCCCTGTGAAGTTTGAACCGTTCGCCCTGAGCTTGTCGAAGGGTCACCCTGGCAACGACCAGCTCAGCCCGAACGGAAATCAAGACTTCATCGGGCCGGATCAATAGGATCATGCACGTTCGCAATTGGGCTACGCTTCGCGCTTCTCTCTCTTGTTTGTTCGCGGAGACTTCCCCCATGCCTGTAACGCTTGATGGACAACTGGTGGTCGCGATTTCTTCGCGGGCGCTGTTCGATTTTGAGGAAGAGAACCGCCTGTTTGAAACCGGCGACGACCGGGCCTACATGAAGCTGCAGCTGGACCGGCTGGAGCAGCCCGCACGGCCCGGCGTGGCGTTTTCGCTGGTGAAGAAGTTGCTGGCTTTCAACGACGCGGGCGCGCAGCGGGTGGAGGTGGTGATCCTGTCGCGCAACGACCCGGTCTCGGGCATGCGGGTGTTCCGTTCGGCGCAGCACTACGGCCTGCCGATCCAGCGCGGCAGCTTCACGCGCGGCCAGCCGCCCTGGCGCTACCTGCGCCCGCTGCGCGCCAACCTGTTTCTCAGCGCCCACCTGGCCGACGTGCGCGCCGCGCTCGATGCGGGCGTGCCCGCCGCGCAGGTGTACCCGCAGTCGGTGCACGCCAGCGACGCGCACCCGCACGAGGTGCGCATCGCGTTTGACGGCGACGCGGTGCTGTTTTCCGACGAAGCCGAGCGCGTCTATCAGGCGCAGGGGCTGAGCGCCTTCCAGCGCCACGAAACCGACAAGGTCGCGCAGCCACTGCCTGGCGGCCCCTTCAAGCCCCTGCTCGAAGCGCTGCACCGCCTGCAGGCCGAGGGCACAAGTGCCATGCGGGTGCGCACCGCACTGGTCACCGCGCGCAGTGCACCGTCGCACGAACGCGCCATCCGCACGCTGATGAACTGGAACATCGAGATCGATGAAGCGATGTTTCTGGGCGGGCTGCCGAAGGGGGAATTCCTGCGCGAGTTCGAGCCCGACTTTTTCTTCGACGACCAGACCGGGCACATCGAATCGGCCTCGCTGCACGTGCCTTCGGGCCATGTGGTGGCCGGCATTTCAAACGGCTGAACCTCTGGTGTACGCTGGGACCGCCCATTGAAGAAGCGCCTCGTGGCCACACCCAGACCATTCACAACCCCGCCCACCGCGCCCGATCGGCATGTGGCGCTGGAGCAATACCGCGCACGGGCCCGGCTGTACGACCACGAGTTGCTGCCGTTTGAACCCCTGCGGCGCGAAGCCATCGCGCGCCTGCGGCTGCAAGCGGGTGAGGTGGTGCTGGACGTCGGCTGCGGCACCGGTCTGAGCTTTGCGCCGCTGCTGGAGCGGCTGGGTCCGCAGGGCCGCATCGTCGCCATCGAACAGTGCCCCGAGATGATGGCCCGGGCGCGCGAACGCGTGCTCGGCGACGCCGTCACCCTGGTGCAGGCACCGGTGGAAGAGGCGCACTGGCCGGGCCAGGCCGACGCCGCGCTGTTCCACTTCACCCACGACATCCTGCGCCGCCCGACCGCGCTGGACAACGTGCTGCGGCACCTCAAGCCCGGCGCGCGGGTGGTGGCCACCGGGCTGCAATGGGCACCGCCCTGGGCCTGGCCGGTGAACCTGTTTGTGCTGGGCGCGGCCACCTATTCGGTCAGTTCGCTCGACGGCCTGGCCCAGCCCTGGAGCGAACTCGCCGCCCGCCTGCAAGGGTTTGAAGTGCACCCCACCTGGATGGGCAGCGTCTTCGTGGCGTCGGGGGTGCTGCCAACGCCCGCTGAGCCTCAGCGCCGTTTGCGCCCATAGCCTGGTTTACGTCTGAAGGGCGCGACCGCCAGAAGAAGATCAGTCTCTCAGGGTTGGAAGACGGATCGCTGCACGGCCCGATCACGCGCCGGGCCGCTGCGAAAGCTTGATCAGCGGCGACGGGCTGGACGGCGCCTCGCTCCACTTCATCGATTCGGCGGCGCAACTCTTCGTCCCACCCTGCGTCCACGTCGGGCTCATGGGGATCCAGCGTGG
>PNMN01000089.1 GCA_013823655.1 Comamonadaceae bacterium
GGCGAGATGGCGGGCATCCTGCCCAATCTGCGCCACTTCGGCCGGACCGACTATCCGCTGGACCTGGGCTTCATGGGGTAGTGGAGATCTCCCCGCGCCGCGCCTGCGGTCGGGCAGCGTCGGCCCCGTGGTGTTCCCGATCGGACACGCGTCTTCGGGGATCTGTCTCTAACATGGGGCACCTCTCCCATGGGCCACCGCATGATCACCCTCTACACCGCCGCCACGCCCAACGGGCACAAGGTTTCCATCGCGCTCGAAGAGCTGGGCCTGCCGTACCAGATGCGGGTGCTCGACCTCGCGAAGAACGAGCAGAAAACGCCGACCTTCCTCGCCATCAACCCGAACGGTCGCATCCCCGCCATCGTCGACCACGAGGCGGGCGACTTCGCGGTGTTCGAGTCCGGCGCCTGCCTGATCTACCTGGCCGAGAAGACCGGGCGCCTCATGCCCGCCGATGCAAAAGGCCGCTCGCTGGTGCTGCAGTGGCTGATGTTCCAGATGGGCGGCATCGGACCCATGATGGGCCAGGCGAATGTGTTCTTCCGCTACTTTCCCGAGAAGATCCAGCCCGCCATCGACCGCTACCAGGGCGAGTGCAAGCGCCTTTTTCGCGTGCTCGACGGCCACCTGGCGCAGCACGAATACCTGGCGGGTGACTACTCCATCGCCGACATCGCCCACTGGGCCTGGGTGCGCACGCACCGCTGGTCGGGCGTGGAGATCGACGATCTGGCGCACCTGCGGCGCTGGCGCGACGCGATCCGCGCGCGTCCTGCGGTGGCGCGCGGCATCGAGCGGCCGCCGTCCAAGATCGACCTCACCCGCGATGGCGACGCCGCCGCGCAGCAGTTCGCCGAGGACGCGCGCCGCATGGTCGAGACCGGCCAGAGCCTGAAGGGATCGCAGCCATGAAGCTCTACACCGCAGCGCGCGCGCCCAACCCCCGGCGCGTGGTGATGTTTGTGGTTGAAAAAGGCATCACCGGTCTGGAGCAGGTGCCGGTGGACCTGAACGCACTGGAGCACAGGTCAGAAGCCTTCCGCGCCAAAAGCCCGCTGGCCCGCGTGCCCGCGCTGGAGCTGGACGACGGGCGCGTGCTGACCGAAACCCGCGCCATCTGCACCTACCTCGAAGGCCTGCACCCCGAGCCCAACCTGATGGGGCGCGACGCCACCGAGCGCGCCTTCATCGAGATGGCCGACCGCCGCGTCGAGTGGTATTTCTTGCTGCCCATCGGCAACTGCATCCGCCACACGCACCCGGGTCTGGCGCCGCTGGAGCAGCCGCAGTTCCCCGACTTCGGTCGCTCGCAGGGCGAGAAACTGCGCGCGACCGCCACCTGGCTGGACGCCGAGTTGCAGCGCCAGCCCTGGGTGGCGGGCGAGCACTTCAGCATCGCCGACATCACCGCTTTCTGTGCGCTGGAGTTCGCCAGGCTGATGCGCTTCAACGCCGGCGAGCAAGGGTTTGCGGCGCTGCAAGCCTGGCGCGACCGCATCGCCGAGCGACCGAGCGCGCGGGCCTGAAACACCGGCATGCGCAACCGACCCTCAGCCTGTGGCTCCGGCTCTATGAAGTCATTGGTCTTGTTCGGGCTGAGCCGGTCGAAGCCCTTCGACCGGCTCAGATCAGGCCAGGCTCAGGGCGGCGGCATCTCGCTCAGTGCCCGCTGCAGCTGGGGCAGTTCGCGCAGCATGTTGGCCTGACGCTGGAGCAGGAACCGGTGCCAGGGCTCGGTGCCCGGCACATCGCAGGCCCGCATGAGGCGCTGCGTGGTGGCCAGGTCGTTGAGCTCGCCCAGCGTGTCCTGCGCCCGCTCCAGCACCGGCGCGTTGAGCGCCTTGCCCGACGGCAGCAGGTTCTGCAGAAAACCCTCGGCGTAGCGCAGCTTCTTGAGCCGGATGCGCATCGCGTGCAGGCCCTCCAGATCCAGCAGGTGCGCGTGCCGGGCCTGCTTGAGCAGGCGGCGCTGACGCTGGCGCAGCGTGTCGGCCGCCCAGTCGGCCAGTCCTTTTCGGTCGGCCTTGTCGGCCCTCGCTGGCAGTGCCAGCAGCGCCTGGGCAAAGGCCAGCAGTTGCAGCGCCTGCGCGGGCTGCCGCAGGTGCAGGGCGGCCTGGCGGTTGGCGGCCAGCCGCTGTTCCAGCACCCACTGGGCCAGCGGTGCCAGCGCGTCGGGCGCCAGGCTGCGGGTGGCCCGGTCGGTCAGCCATTGCAGCAGGCGTTCGTCCAGCACATCCCAGTTGCGGGCAGCGTCCAGCGCGGCGGAGCTGGTTTTCCATTGCGCGGCCCAGTGAGCCGCAAAGGGCTCGGGCAGGTGCTCGCGGAACAGGCCCAGACCGGTGCGCAGGCGGCGCAAGGCCACGCGGGCCTGGTGCACATACTCCGGGTCGGGCAGCACGCCGGGCGCGCTCGGCTGCAACAGCCCGACCAGGTTGGCCTGGAGCTGCACCAGCCCCTCTTGCGCCGTCGCACGAAACGCCTCCAGCGGTCGCATGCCAGGCCGCAGCACGGCGGCCTGCGCCTTCTGCGGGCCCACCGGCCGGCCCTGAAACAGCGCCAGGCCGCGCTCGGCCTTGCTGCGGTCCGAAGGCTGCAGCCACAGCTCGCCACCCGGACCGCGCGCCAGCGTCAAGGCCAAGGCAAACAGGGCATCCACCGGCCCGCTCTGGAGCTCCAGCTCCAGCTCCAGAATCGCTTCGCTGCGCGCGTCCTGCGGTGCCTGCGGTGCGTGGCCGGTGCTGATGGCTCCCTGGTCCAGCGCCAGCTCGATCTGCGCCGACCCGTGCCCGATCAGCCAGCTGCGGCGGGTGAAATCGGTGCGGAACACCGGCACCAGCTGCCCCTGCAGCGCGCCCAGCCGGGTCGCCAGGTCCGGGTCGTCCACCAGCGCGGCAAAGTCCATCCGACCCGGCAGCGTGGGGCCCTCCCACTCGCCGCGCCGCGACAGACCGCCCACCGAAGTGCCCGCCGTTTTCACCGTGAGCAGGGTGCGCCGACCGACGCGCCGTTCGCGCACCGCGATGCGCTGCGCCATCAGCGCCAGCTCGGGCGTGTCGAAATAGGTGTTGCGCAGGTGTTCGCGCCGGGGCTTGCTCGCGGCGAGCAGGGGGTGGGCCAGCAGGCGCGGGAGATCCGGCGCCTGCAGCAGCAGTTTGAGTTCGGTTTCCTGGGCCATGGTCGAAGGGTGGTGGTGTGTGGTGGGTGTGGTGGTGCCACCCCGAGTCTGCCAGCGCAACGGCCTGCCTGGTTGCAAACCTCAGCGCTTGAGCCTCTTGTCTGGCGCCCCGCGGCACGGGTGTTACACCCCGTTGCGTGAGCGGGGTGCCGGTGCCGCAGAATCTGCAGACGCTGCAGACGCTGCAGACGCTGCGATACCGCTCCCCATCCACCACCCCCATCCCATTCGTTCATCATGTCCCTGATCGCGCCCTCTCTGCACCGCCCCCTTTTGGTGGGCCTGGTCCTGACCTGCGCCAGCCTCTCGGCCCAGGCCGGCAAACCCGAATGGGTCGAAAACGAGCGCCCCGGCAAAGGCCACCACAAACACGAGCACCGTGGCGACGACCGGCGCGGCGATGACCACCGCCCGGTGGTGCGCCAGGCCAGCCCGGCAGGGGTGTCGGTCCAGATCCAGATCGGTGGTTATTTCCGGGACGAGCACCGGCAGTCCACCCGCGCCTACTACGAGCCGCGCGTGCGCAGCGGCAAGTGCCCGCCCGGCCTGGCCAAGAAAAACAACGGCTGCCTGCCGCCGGGACTGGCCAAGCAGTGGCACCGCGGCGAGCCTCTGCCGCGCGGCGTGGTGTACCACCCGGTGCCGGTTGAAGTGCAGATTCGCCTGGGCGTGCCACCGAGCGGCCACAAGTTCGTGCGCGTGGCCGCCGACATCCTGCTGATCGCCATCGGCACCGGCATGGTGATTGACGCCATCGAGGACCTGGGCAAGCTGTGACCCGCCGGAGTCGCCGGGTGCGCCACCCTGCGGGGCGGCACCCGAGCCAGCATCGGGCGCCGAGCTGGAGGCCACTTTCACGGCGGCAACATCCTGACGTTGCAGCGCATCCTGGGCCACGCAAACCTGACCATGACCATGCGGTATTCGCACCTGTCGCCCGAGCACTTGCAGGAAGCCAAGAACCTGAACCCTTTGGGCCGGTTGACACTTCGTTGACAGGAAAAGAAAAACGGGCTACGCCGTTGAGCGTAACCCGTTGATTTCTTTACCAAATTTTGGTGGCCTGGGGCGGAATCGAACCACCGACACGCGGATTTTCAATCCGCTGCTCTACCAACTGAGCTACCGGGCCAGACAGAAGCGGAATTGTAGCAGCTTCTGGGGTCTCGTTTCCTGCCGCTGGCGCATCAGAGCGTGCTGCGTTTGCTGCGCACCAGATCGACGCCCAGTTGCTTGAGCTTGCGGTAGAGATGGGTGCGCTCCAGGCCGGTCTTTTCGGCCACCCGGGTCATGGAGCCCGACTCTTTGGCGAGGTGGAACTCGAAATAGGCCTTTTCAAACTCGTCGCGCGCGCTGCGCAACGGGCCTTCGAGGTTGAACGACTGCATGGACTGCGGCCCCATGTCCATCATCGGCTCGGGCAAGATGCCGCCGGTCATGGCCTCTTCCACCGTGAGATCCACCGTCGTCGCCGCGCCGTTCTTCAACGGCAGTCCGGCACCGATCTTGGCCGCAGGTTTGTTCAAACCCTGATCCACCGCTTTGAGCAGCTTTTGCAGGGTGATGGGTTTTTCCAGAAAGGCGCTGGCACCGATGCGTGTGGCGTCCACCGCGGTGTCGATGGTGGCGTGACCGCTCATCATGATCACCGGCATGGTGAGCAGCCCGCTGCTGGCCCATTCTTTGAGCAGGGTGACGCCGTCGGTGTCGGGCATCCAGATGTCAAGCAGCACCAGATCGGGCCGCAGTTGCGCACGCACGCTGCGGGCCTGGGCAGCGTTCTCAGCGAGTTCGACCGTGTGGCCCTCGTCGTTGAGGATTTCGGAAAGCAGGTCCCGTATGCCCAGTTCGTCGTCTACGACCAGAATAGTTGCCATGGCGCGCTGTGGTTCCCTCAGTCTGTGTTGTCAATTTGCAACTGCGAATGATAACGACACTTGCGCCCCTGTCACCTTGCCTTCGGTCAAGCGGTTGCTCACATCGATGCGGCCGCCGTGCTCGTCCATGATTTTCTTCACCACAGCCAGGCCCAGGCCGGTGCCTTTGGCTTTGGTGGTGACGTAGGGTTCGAAGGCGCGCTTGAGGATGTGCTCGGCAAAACCGGGGCCCTGGTCGAGGATGGACAGGCGCACCCATTGGCCCGAGTCGGAACGGCGCGTGCGCAACAGCACCGCAGCAGGGCTCTGCCCGGCCATGGCGTCCTGCGCGTTCTGGATCAGGTTGTGCAGGACCTGGCGCACCTGCAGCGGATCGGCCAGCACGGGGGGCAGGTCGGCAGCCAGTTCGCTGTGCACCGGCACGGCTGCGTTGTCGTACAGGCTCAGGATGTCGCGCATCAACGCGTTGAGGTCGCAGGACACGAGCTGGGCTGCGGGCAGGCGCGCGTAGTCGCGGAATTCGTTCACCAGGCGCTTCATCGCGTCCACCTGGTCCACGATGGTGCGCACCGATTTGCTGATGATGGCCTGCTCGGCTGGCTGCACCTTGCCTTCCAGCTTCATGGCCAGGCGCTCGGCCGAGAGCTGGATCGGGGTGAGCGGGTTTTTGATCTCGTGCGCCAGCCGGCGCGCCACCTCGCCCCAGGCCTGGGCGCGCTGGGCCGAGACCATGTCGGAAACGTCGTCGAACACCAGCAGGCGCTCGTTGTTGGGCAGCAGGGCACCGCGCGCGATCAGCGTGATGCCTTCGTCAAACGGCGTGCTGCCTGCGGCGCCGAGTTCGAAGGACTGTTGCCAGTGGCCCCCTTCGTGCGGCGTTTCGTCGCCCAGGAAGCGCTCGAACTGCTGCATCACGCCTGCCGCAAAGGCTTCCAGCCCCGGCACCGCTGCCAGCGGCTGACCCATGTGGAGCGCCAGCGGCGTGCGCAGGATGCGCGCCGCGCCGGGGTTGACGCTGTGCACGCGACCCTGCGCATCGAGCACCACCACCCCTGCGGTGAGGTGGTCGAGGATGGTCTGCAGGTTGTCGCGCGCCGCATCCACCTGCTCCATGCTGAGCTGCACGGCAGCGCGCGCGTCGGCCAGGTCCTGCGTCATGCGGGCGAAGGTGCGCGTGAGGTCGGCCAGTTCGTCGCGCGAGGTGAGCGAGGCCTTGGGCGAGAGATCGCCCTGCGCCACCTCGCGCATGCCTTCGGCCACACCAGCAGGGGCCGGATCAGCTGGTTGCCCAGCAACACCGCCAGCAGCATGGCGCCAAACACGGCCAGGAACAGCGCCAGCGTGAGGGTGCCGATGTACATGCGGCGCAGGCCTTCGCGCGCCAGCGCGCGCTCCTGGTATTCGCGGTTGGCCACCTGCACCGCCAGCGCGTCGGTCACCAGCGCGGTCGGCAGCGGCACCACCACCTGCAGGTAGCGCGGTTCGGCGCTGAAGCCAAAGCCCGGCGCGCTGACCAGTGCAATCACCTTGATGCGTGCGCCCGTGTCGGTTTGTGGTGCCGGGTCGGTGCTTTCTTCCAGACCTTCGATCTGCGCCAGCACACGGCTGCTGCGCACGCTGCGCAACACGGCCAGGGCCGGGCGTTCGGGTGAAAAATCGAAACGCGAGGCACCCGCACTGGCGAGCGATTGGCCGGCCGCGCTCCAGAGCACGATGTCGCTCGCCAACAGCTGCTCGCGCAGACGCTCCAGCGCGAGCACCGCCGACGCATCGGGCATGCGCGCCAGCTCTTCGGCGGCCAGGCGGGTCTTGCCGCTGAGGTCGGCGCTCAGGGTGTCGAGCGTGGTGCGCCCCAGGTTCAGACCCGCACTCAGCGCCGATTCCACGCGCACGTCAAACCAGCTCTCGATGGAGCGCGAGACGAACTGGTAGGACACGGTGTAGATCAGCAGCCCGGGCAGGAAGCCGACCAGGCCGATGATGGCTGCGAGCTTGACCAGCAGGCGGCTGCCGAACTTGCCGCGCTTGAAGCGCAGCGCCAACCGCACCGCGAGCCAGAGGATGACGCCGAGCAACACCGCCGCCACCGCCACGTTGATGGCCACCAGCCAGCCAAAGTTTTGTTCGTACAGCGCGCGGTTGCGCGTGGCCAGGGTCAGCAGGAACAGCAGCACCATGCCCAAGGCGGTCATGAACACCAGCGCGGCCACCACCGCCCAGCGGATGGCCGCCGTCTTGTGCCGCACGGGGCGGGTGTCGGCGGTGTTCACTGCTCAGCGCGCCGCGTTGGCCGCGGCATCGTCGGCGACGGGGTCGGGCTCGGTCTGGCGCGGCACGTCCAGCTGGCGCTGCACCTCGATCACCCACTCGGGATGGTTGACCATGCCGATCTGGAACGGGCGCGGCAGCAGCGAGAGATCCAGCCGGAAGCTGAATTCGACGCGCTGATCGGCGCCATCCCTCAGCTGTTTCTCATCGGCGATCTTCCAGCGCGCCACGCGGCCCACGCTGGCCAAAGCCGCAGGGAGGTTGTCGAAGTTCTGGTGCAGGGCGTATTGCAGCCCGGCCGCACCGCCACTGGCCGTTGCGTCGTTGGACAGGCTCAGGCGCCAGCGCCGGGTGAGTGGCTGGTAGGCCAGGCGCCAGGTGCGCGACACCGAGGCGACACGCTTGTCGGTCCAGTACCAGCGGTCGCGCAGGACATCGGCCTGCCACACGAAATACAGGGGCACGCCCTTGAGCAGCGCGTCCTCCACCGCTGGCGTTGGTTCCAGCGCGACCCGCGCCGAGAGCAGCAGGCCCTCGCTGGTGCGCTGCAGGCGCATCTGTTCCACGCCGGGTTCGGTCGCGTGTGTGGGCGCCGTCGCCTGCACGCCGAGCAGCCAGACCAGGGCCAGCAGACGCCACCAGGCGAGCGTCACAACGGCACTGGCGTGGCGGCGCCGATCAAGGCGCGGCCTTGTCGATGCGGGCGTAGAAAAAACCGTCGTATCCACCAGAAACATTGTCGGGGAACTCCCCCCCTCCAACGGCCATGCCCGGGTGCAAATGCCCGGGAGAGGGCTGTAAAAGGGCGTCGGTGTGGCGTCCAAGGAACGCCGCCACCTGTTGCGCACCCTCGGCCCGGAACACCGAGCAGGTGCAGTACACCAGCCGACCGCCGGGCTTGAGCAGCGGCCACAGGGCTTCGAGCAACTGGCGCTGGATGGCCACCAGCTGGTCCACATCGGTGCTGCGGCGCAGCCAGCGCACGTCCGGGTGGCGGCGCACGATGCCCGAGGCGGTGCAAGGCGCGTCGAGCAAGATGGCATCGAACGCGCGCCCGTCCCACCAGGCGCTGGTGCGCGCGGCGTCGGCACACTGCACCTCGGCCACCAGGCCCAGGCGGCGCAGGTTGTCGTGGATGCGTTCGCAGCGGCGCGGGTCCATGTCGAGCGCGAGCAGGTCCAGCTCGGCGCGCTCCAGCAGGTGGGCGGTCTTGCCGCCGGGCGCGGCACAGGCGTCGAGCACGCGGTCGGTGGTGCTCCAGGTGCGGCCTTCGAGCAGCAAGTCAGCGGCCAGTTGGGCGGCGGCATCCTGCACCGAGCAGTGGCCCCGCGCGAAACCCGGCAGGCGCTCCACCGGCTGCGGGGTGGCCAGCACCAGGCCGTCCTCACCCACCGGCGTGGCCACCAGGCCCGCGGCCTGCAGCGCCTGCAGATAGACCGCGCGATCGGCACGTCGGCGGTTGACCCGCAGCGTCATCGGACCGGGCAGCTTGCTGGCCAGCAGCATGGACTGCCAGTGTTCCGGGTGGTCTTGCTGCAGGCGCTCGATCCACCACAGCGGGTGGTTCCAGCGTGCCACCGGATCGTCTTCAAGCCCGGCACACAAGGCCTCTCGCTCTCGCAAAAAGCGGCGCAGGCAGGCGTTGACAAAACCGGCCTGCATGCGCGTGTCGCGCGATTGTTTGGCCGCCTCCACCGCCTGATCGACCACGGTGTGGGCCTGGTACTGCTGGCCTTGCGCATCACCCAGCAGCACGGCCAGCGCGGTGTGCATGAGCGCCTGCACCGGTGGCGCGGGCGCACGCTGCACCAGCAGGCGGCCGAGCGCGCGCGCGGCGCCCAGGTGGCGCAGGGTCTGGAAGGTGAGCGCCTGCACGCCGGGGCGCAAGGCCGACGCAACCTGGGGCAGCACATCGCTGAGCGAGCGGCCCTGTTCAACCGCCAGCACGCACTGGGCGGTGGCGTGCAGTTGGGTGGCGAGTGACGGGGCTTTGGCGGCGGCGCGCGCGGGATCGGTGGTCAAGTGCGGCGTCCGGGTTCAGGTGAGCGTCCAGTGGGCAGACGGGCCGCCGGAGCCGTTCGCGGCGGGCGGTGCGTTCAGGGTGTCGGTGGCCGCCAGGGATCGGGGCTCGTCGGGGCGGGTCAGCGGCAGCGGACCCATCGATCGACCGTAGATGCGGCGGATGCGTTGCTCCAGCGTGGGGTGTGAATCGAGCCAGTGCGCCACGCGGTCGCCCTCGCCAGAGACCAGCAGCAGGTGCTGCATGGGCGCGCCGATCTGGCGCGTTTCTTCTGCATCGGTCTGCGCGCCCAGCACCTTGCGCAGCACGCCGCCCAGACCGTCTTTGCTGCGCGTCCATTGCACCGCGCGCGCGTCGGCCAGGTACTCGCGCTGGCGCGACACCGCGGCCTGCAGCGCATGCCCCGCCACCCAGCCCAGCCAGCCCGCGGCCATCAGCGCCAGGCCCATCAGAGCGGCCAGCATGCTGCGGTCTTTCACGTCCGGGTCCCAGATGCGCTGACCGAAGCGAAACACCATCTCCAGCCCGAAGACCATGCCGATCAGGCGCATGTTCAGGCGCGTATCGCCTTCCCGGATGTGGCTCAACTCGTGCGCCACCAGGCCTTGCAGTTCTTCGCGCGCGAGGTGTTCGAGCGCACCGCGCGTGACGGCCAACACCGCATCGTCTTCGCCCCAGCCGGTGGCAAACGCGTTGATGCCACTCTGGCGCGCCAGCACCATGGGCTGTGGCTTTTTCATGCCCGCCGCAATGGTCATTTCATCGACGATGTTGTCCAGCCGCTGCTCGTCAAAGTTGCCCGAGGGCCGCAGTTCGCGTGCGCCCATCTGCTCGGCCAGGCGCACTCCGCCGGCGCTGGTCAGGCGCGATGTTTCCAGCCACCAGCCGCCCAGCACGAAGAGCAAGGTGACCGCTGTGTTGACCGCCACAAAATGGCGCGGCAGGCCACTGGCCAGCGGCGCCCAGAAACCCCAGCTCAGACCCCAGACCAGGGCCAGCGCGGCGTTGACCGCCAGCACCAGCAGCACGATGGTGAGCGCAAACGCCAGCAGCAGCTTGCGTGTTTCACCGCGTGCATCGCGTTGCGATTCAAAGATCAGCACGGCGAAGCGCGGGGGTTGATGCCGGGGAACAGGCTTTGCCGGAGCGCGCGTTCGATCCAGCACACGCCGAAGATCCGGCTTCGCCGGTCCAAGGGCGTGGTTCCCTTGGGGGCAAGCCGCGCAGCGGCGCAGGGGGGAGCATCAGAATGCCACCTTCACGGCGGCACGTTCGGTCTCGCTGGTGGTCGATGCCAGCATCGCCTGCGGCTGGAAGTTGAACAGGCGCGCGACGATCAGCGTCGGGAACTGGGCTGCGGCGTCGTTGAATTCGAGCACGTGGTCGTTGAAGGCCTGGCGCGCAAAACCGATGCGGTTTTCGGTGCTGGCGAGCTCTTCGCTCAATTCGCGCATGGTCTGGTCGGCCTTGAGCTCGGGGTAGGCTTCGGCCACGGCAAACAGGCGCCCGAGCGCTCCACCCAGCAACTGCTCGGCTCCGGCCAGGGCACCGAGAGCCCCGGCATTGAGGGGGCTGCCGGCGGCCTTCTGTTCGGCACTGCGGGCCTGGTTGCGCGCGGCGATCACGGCCTCCAGCGTCTGTGCTTCATGGGCCAGGTACTTGCGCGCCACCTCGACCAGGTTGGGAATCAGGTCGTAGCGGCGCTTGAGCTGCACGTCGATCTGGCCAAAGGCATTGGTGATCGCATTCTTCAGCCGCACCAGGCGGTTGTACGCTCCCACGGCCCAGAACAGCACCAGCAGGCCCACGGCCAGCAACACCCAGGTCATCGCGCCCATCCTCGTTTCTCCTTCAACAACAGAGCGCGGTCAATATACCCCAGCCCCCTGCCTGCACAGGATGGCAGCCACCACGAAAAACGCCCCCAGCCAGATGACCGGGGGCGTTGAGGGTCCGAACGGAGAGATCGGACTGAGCCGAGCGGGGGGCAGCGACCCGCGCAGCGGTGGAGCCCCGGATTCACCCCGCAGGGGGGAAGACGCTTGGGGGCCACCGACCGCCGCGAAGGGCCGCCCCGAGCAAGGTCAGCCCCCTCGGGGGGCA
>PNMN01000090.1 GCA_013823655.1 Comamonadaceae bacterium
AGCCTGCGCGGCGCGGCGTCCATCGCCCGCCGCCTGCAGGACCCGCTGGCCGAGCTGGTGAAGATCGACCCCAAGAGCATCGGCGTGGGCCAGTACCAGCACGATGTGAACCAGAGCGATCTGGCGCGCACGCTGGACGCGGTGGTGGAAGACTGCGTGAACGGCGTCGGCGTGGACCTGAACACCGCCAGCGTGCCGCTGCTCGCCAGGGTGTCGGGCCTGTCGGCCACGGTGGCCAAATCGGTGGTGCGCTGGCGCGAGGCCAACGGCGCCTTCAGGAGCCGCCAGCAGCTGCTGGGCGTGGCCGGTCTGGGCGCCAAGACCTTCGAGCAGAGTGCCGGCTTCCTGCGCATTCGCGGTGGCGACAACCCGCTGGACATGACCGGCGTGCACCCGGAAACCTATTCGGTGGTCGAGCAGATCATGGCCCGGACCGGCCAGCCAGTGGCCGCTCTGATGGGCCGGTCCGACATGCTCAAGACCTTGCGCCCGGAGCTGTTCGCGAATGACAAGTTTGGCGTGATCACGGTCAGGGACATTCTGAGCGAGCTGGAAAAACCCGGCCGCGATCCGCGCCCCGATTTCCAGGTGGCGCGCTTCAACGACGGCGTGGACGACATCAGCGATCTGCGCGAGGGCATGATCCTCGAAGGCACGGTGAGCAACGTGGCGCAGTTCGGCGCCTTCGTGGACCTGGGTGTGCACCAGGACGGCCTGGTGCACGTGAGCCAGCTGGCGCACAAGTTCGTCAACGACGCGCGCGAGATCGTCAAGACCGGCGACATCGTCAAGGTCAAGGTGATGGAGGTGGACGTGGCGCGCAAGCGCATCGGCCTGTCGATGAAGCTGGACGCCGCACCGCCGCGGCGCGACGCCGGGGCCGCGCGCGACAACCGCTTCGAGCCTGCTCGCGGTGGCGCGCGCGCAGGCGGGCCGGGCGGTGGGGCACGCCAGCCCGAAGCCGCAGGCGCCATGGCGTCGGCGTTCGCCAAACTGCAGGGCGTGGGCAAGCGCTGATCCGGCACGCCCTGGGCGAGCAACTGGCGGGCCAATAACGGCCAATAACGGCCAATATCGGGCCGCCCCGGGCCGCCCCCGGGCTTTTTGCGCAGCGGCGCTGGCTCAAGTGCAGCGGATGGCGGTCGATACACAAGACATTCCCGGCATTCCCGCCCATCTGGACCCCGGACTTCTGCCCCCCATGCAACTCGAAGCCCTGCTCAATTACCCCCGTGCGCTGCCGGCCATGCCGCGCGCCGTCACCGATCTGCTCGGGGAAATGAACCGGGAGGAACCCAGTCCGAGGCGGGTGGGGCAGCTCATCGGCAACGATCCGGCACTCACCACGCGGGTGTTGCGCTTGTCCAATTCCGCCTTCTTCCGTGTCAGCCGCAAGATCGGCAGCGCCGACGAAGCCGTGGCCTTGCTGGGCCTGACGCACGTGCGCTCGCTGGTCATGGCCGCAGCGCTCGGCTCCAGCTTCAAGAACGTGCCCGGCATCGACCTCAAGCAGTTCTGGCGCTACAGCCTGCGGGTGGCCGAGATCTCCAAATCGCTGGCGGGCGTGCTGCACCAGAACCAGGGCAATGCCTTCACGGCGGGGTTGATCCACGGCATCGGCATCCTGATCATGCACATCGCCATGCCCGACGAAGTGATGCCGCTGGACATGGTCACGCCGCCGTTCGACCTGCAGCGCGACGCAGCCGAACA
This sequence comes from Comamonadaceae bacterium, assembly GCA_013823655.1. Taxonomy (GTDB): domain Bacteria; phylum Pseudomonadota; class Gammaproteobacteria; order Burkholderiales; family Burkholderiaceae_C; genus Hydrogenophaga. The sequence continues at coordinate 1,714 of PNMN01000090.1, forward strand.
AGCCGCCTTCGGCTACACCTACGCCGACGTGGGCGCGGGCATGGCGGAAAAATGGCAGTTCCCGTCCGACATGGTGAGCGCGCTGGCCCACCAGCTGGAGCCTTTTGAGGGCCAGGCCTACGACCGCCTGGGCGGCATCCTGCACCTGGCTTCCTGGCGCGCGCGCGCCGAAGAACTGCAGCTCGACAACAACGGCTTGCTGGCCACCTTCCCGGACATGGTCGGTCTCACCCTGGGCCTGGACCTGGACAGCGTGCTGGGCAAGGACCCGTCGGAATGGTCCTTCAGCCAGGCACTGACCGCCTTTGTCGACTGAGGTGTATCGCACGGGCCTCAAGTCTGCCCGCCAGTCGACGATGAATGAGACAGTCCAGTCCCTTTAATCACCCCATCACCATTGGCAGACCACCATGCACATCGACAAACTCCTCAAGCAGCCCAACGCACTGCCGTCGGCGCCCAAAGTGGTCCGCCAGCTGATCGAGACCTTCCAGCAGGAAGACGTGGACATCATGAAGGCGGCGGCCCTGATCGAGTCCGATCCGGTGCTCACCGCCAAGCTGCTGAAAACCGCCAATTCGGCCTTCTTCGGCCTGCACCGCACGGTGTGCACAGCCCGCGAAGCGATCAGCGTGATGGGCCTGATCAAGGTCCGGGCGCTGGCCATCGGTGTGGCGCTGGGCGAGAGTTTTCATTCCGTGGGCGGCGTCAACCTGGGCCAGTTCTGGCGCTACAGCCTGAACTCCGCGAACCTCTCGCGCTATCTGGCCCTGCCGATCAAGATCGACGAAAACACCGCCTTCACCGCCGGCCTGATCCACGGCATTGGCGAGTTGATGATGCACGTCGGCATGCCCGAGGCCATGATCGACCTGGACCGCAGCATTCCCATGCTGGACTTGAAGCGTGCCCGTGCCGAAAAAGGCCTCTTTGGCTACAGCTACGCCGAGGTGGGTGCTGCGCTGGCGCGGGAATGGAAGTTCCCCAAAAAGATGATCGACGCCATCGAACACCAGAACGCTCCGTTCGACAACGATGTCTACGAACCCATTGCCGGCGTGATCCACATCGCGTCCTGGCGCGCGCGGGCCGAAGAGCTCTCCCTGGGCAGCGAGAGTCTGATCACCTCTTATCCGGACCCCGTCGGCCTGGTGCTCGGCATCGACCCCGACATCTTGATCGGCGAGGACATTCCGGCGCTGACCCGGCACACGGAAAAAGCCGAGGCTGCGCCCGCGCACTGAGCACCACGGGCTGCGCCACAATCGCAGCCCTATGCCAGCGCAAAGTCCCGCACTCCGCCTCTATGCCGGTCCCGCCGCCCGGCGCCACATTGAACAGCACGGCCTGCGCCCGCAGGACGTGGGCGCCATCCCCGCCGCCGCAGGCGGCCCCAAAGGGCTGATCCTCGGGCCACTGGACCGCTTCATCTTTGGCCAGTGGCTGCCCCAGTCCACCCAGCCGGTGCATCTGGTCGGTGCGTCCATCGGTGCCTGGCGCATGGCCACCGCCTGCCTGAATCAGAGCGTGCAGGCGTTCGAACGGCTGGAGCGCGACTACATCGCCCAGCACATTGCGCTGCCGCCCGGCCAGCAGCGGGCCACACCGCAACAGATCAGTGAGCGCTTTGGCGGCAACCTGCGCCAGTTCTACGGCGGGCGCGTGGCCGAGGTGCTGCAGCACCCGCGTTTTCGGCTGCACATCCTCACCTCGCGCGGGCGCTACCTGCTCGCGCACGACGGCCCGCTGCGCACGCCCCTGGGCTACCTCGGCGCCTTCGCCGCCAACGCGCTGCACCGCAAGGCGCTGGGTGGCTGGCTGGAACGGGTGGTGTTTTCAGCGGTCGGGGAACCCGGTCACGCCACGCCGCTGCCCTTTGGCACGCAGGATCTGCGCACCCGGCAAGTGCTCCTGAGCGAGGCGAACTTCATGGACGCGCTGCAAGCGAGCTGCTCGATTCCGTTTGTGCTGCGCCCGGTGCGCGGCATTGCGGGCGCCCCGGGCGGCGCGTATTGGGACGGCGGCATCACCGACTACCACATGCACCTGCGCTACCGCACGCCGGTTGCCTCGCCCATCGTGCTGTACCCGCATTTTCAGCAAGCGGTGGTGCCCGGCTGGCTCGACAAGGTGTGGAAGCACCGGCATGCCGCCACCGCTGCGCTGGACCACATGCTGGTGCTCGCACCCGATCCCGCCTGGGTGAAGACCTTGCCCGATGGCAAGCTGCCCGACCGCCAGGACTTCACCCGCTACGGGCAGAACCTGGCCGCGCGCATGGCGGTCTGGAACGCGGCCACCTCGGCCAGCCAGCGACTGGCCGAGGAGTTCGCGCAGTGGCTGGAACGGCCCGATCTGTCTCGGATCGGGTCTTTGTAGCGCGGGGTCAGCGCCGATTTGCGGACGGCATGGTGGCCGCGTCCTGTGCGCGATCAAACACCGGTTTCATCAGCCACGCCATGGCCAGCACCAGCAACGGATCGGTGATTTCGGGCGTGCGTCCGGGCAGCCACAGCTGCAGCAGCTCCAGCGCCAGCACCAGCAAGCCAGCGGACCCGCAGGTGCCGCGATGGGACAGCCCCAGGTAGCGGAGCATGAACACCAGGCTGCCGTACCAGTAGAGCTTCTCCAGCATCGGCGGTATCGCCGTCAGAGGGTCGCCCCTCAATGAGCCGGCAAAGGGCACCCAGTGGAAGCCGCCGACCCACACGAATTCGAACGGCGCCAGCGCCGAGAGGCTGATCGTCAGCACCAGCACACCGATCACGACGGCCAGCGTTGCCGCTCCCTGGCGCAGCCAGGGAGCGGCAACGCTGGCCAGTGCGAATCCGATCAGGTTGTCCGGCCCCAATGCGTTGCGCAGGAACAGCGGCTCCAGCGCCACCACCAGACCGCTCAGCAGCAAAAGAACCGCAACGCCCAGGTGCTGCAACAGGCTGTAGCGTGCCAGGCGCCAGAAAACCAGCCAGCCCGCCAGGTGGCGCAGCACATCCAGCCCGCTGATCTGGCTCCAGTCGAGCAGCGGCTTGAGGCCGTTTTTGAGGTTTTGCACATCCAGACTGGGCACCAGCGGAAACCAGCGGTCCATCAGCCAGAGCAGCATCAGGCCAGAGGTGAGCAGGACGAAGTGCCGTCGCAAGGGGTCGCTGGCCAGGCCCCGCAGCAGCCAGGGCGAGACCAGCCGCCCGCTCGCCATGCCCAGCAAAATGCCCAAGACGTTGTTCACCGCGTCCAGGCCGCTCGGTTCGCGATCCGGAAACCAGAACTGGAGGTATTGCACCAGCAGGGCCAGCGCCGCCCCGCCAACCAGGCCCAAGCCCACGCGACCACGCATGCGGGGCGAGGCCATCAGCATCCCATAGGGCACGAACAGCAACACGTTGCCGATCAGGTCGGAAAGGGGGTGGCGCTCTTGGGCAAACTGAACCAGTCGCGCGATGTCGGACCATCCGGGTTCGTGCTCCTGAAACCGAAATGGAAACAGCGATCCATAGACCACCAGAAGCACCACCGCCAGCAGCAGTCGGGCGTGCATGCGCGCGGACAAGCCGGGGGTGGGGCTCACATCGCGGCTTCCAGCATGGCCCGGTAGTCGTCGGGGCTGGCCATGCGCGGGTTGGTCTTGTGGCAGTGGTCGGCCAGCGCGCCCTCGACCACTTGGTCGAACAGGTCGGGCGTGACGCCCAGCGCGGCCAGGCCGCTGGGCAGGCCCAGGCGGGCGTTCATGTCGCGGATGGCGTCACCGATGTCGCTGCCGCTGGCCAGGCCCATGGCGTGGGCCATGCGCTCCAGCCGGCGGTCTTTTTTCATCGACTCGGCCTCGGCGTTGAAGCGGATCACGGCTGGCAGGAACATGGCGTTCAAGGTGCCGTGGTGCAGGCGCGGGTTCACGCCACCCAGGCTGTGGCTCAGGCTGTGCACGCAGCCCAGGCCTTTCTGAAACGCCATCGCGCCCTGCATGGACGCGCTCATCATGTTCAAGCGGGCCTCGCGGTCGCTGCCATCGCGGGTGGCGCGCTCGATGTGCGCCCAGCCGCGCTGCAGGCCGTCCAGTCCGATGCCGTCGGCCGGCGGGTTGAAGGCCGGCGCCATGAAGGTTTCCATGCAGTGGGCGATCGCGTCCATGCCGGTGGCGGCGGTCAGCAGCGGCGGCAGGCCGAGCGTGAGTTCCGGGTCGAGCAGGGCGGTCTTGGGCACCAGGTGCCAGCTGTGAAAGCCGAGCTTGCGGCCATCGTCCACGATCACGATGGCGCCGCGCGCCACCTCGCTGCCGGTGCCGGCGGTGGTGGGCACGGCGATCAGTGGCGGTACCCGCTCGGTGATTTTGGGCGATCCGCCTTCGATGGTGGCGTAGGTCTTGAGCGGGCCTTCGTGCACCGCGGCAATCGCCACGCCCTTGGCGCAGTCGATCGAGCTGCCGCCGCCGAGCGCGATCAGGCCGTCGCAGCCCTCGGCCTGGTACACCGCCACCGCAGCGCGCACGGCGGCTTCGGTCGGGTTCGAGGGCGTCTGGTCAAACACGGCGGTTTTCAGACCGGGCAGGGCGGCGAGCGCCTTGTCCAGCAGGCCCACGGCCTTGACGCCTGCGTCGGTCACGATCAGCGGGCGGTGGATGCCCACGCGCTGGCACTCGGCCTGCAACTGCGCGAGCGCGCCGAAGTCGATCAGGATGTTGGTGATGTAGAGAATCTGGGCCATGGGTTGTTTCGCTCGGTGGGTGAAGTGTCGAAAACTATACGGGGCGATGCCGCTTCGCCCAAGGTCGCAAACCCGTCAGCCGGTCGCACAAAAGACAGCCACAATGCCGTCCCATGTCGCACCACCGCAACCCCAGAGCCCTGTTGTCGCCCGCCATGCGCGGCGTGCTCGACCGCATCGCCCGCGCCGGGCACGTGCCCATGCACGCGATGGCTCCTGCCCTGGCCCGACTCGCCTACGAGGCCGGCGCCGGTGTGCTGGATGTGCCGCCGCACAAACTGGCCCGGGTTCAAGACCTGGGCATCACCGCACGCGACGGCCACTTGCTGAAGGCACGGCTGTTCGCCCCCGCATCCGACCATCCGCTGCCGCTGCCGCTGCCGCTGCTGCTGTATTTCCACGGCGGCGGTTTCACGGTCGGCAGCGTGGCCACGCACGAACCGCTGTGCCGCCACCTGGCGCACCTGGCCCATTGCGCCGTGGTCTCGGTGGACTACCGGCTGGCACCGGAATGGAAGTTCCCCACTGCGGTGCACGACGCCTGGGACAGCCTGGTCTGGCTGCGCGAGAACGCCGCTGCCCTGAGGCTGGACGGCTCCCGGATCGCCGTGGGTGGCGACAGCGCCGGCGGCACCCTCGCCGCCGCCACCGCCATCAGCGCCCGCGACGCGGATTGGCCGCTGGCGCTGCAGCTGCTCTTTTACCCCGGCACCGGCGGCCACCAGGCCACCCCCAGCCACCAGACCTTTGCCAAAGGTTTCCTGCTGGAAGAGGCCCACATCAGCTACTTCTTCAACCACTACCTGCGCGGCCCTGAAGACCGCAACGACTGGCGCTTCGCCCCGCTCGACGGCGTGGACGAATCCGGCCATGTGCGCGATCTCGACGGCGTCGCCCCGGCCTGGATCGGCCTGGCCGAGTGCGACCCTCTGACCGACGAAGGCGTGCTGTACGCCGACCGCCTGCGCATGGCGGGCGCATCGGTCGATCTGGAGATCTACCCCGGGGTGGTGCACGGTTTCATCCAGTTCGGTCGCGCCATCCCGGCGGCGCTGACCGCCCACAACGACGCGGCGCGTGCCCTGCGCCGGGCCTTTGGAGGCCATTGACATGACGACCCTGACCCGCGCCGACTTCCGCTTCTTCCACCGCCTGCGCGTGCGCTGGGCCGAGGTGGACATGCAGAAAATCGTCTTCAACGCGCACTACCTGATGTACTTCGACACCGCCATCGCCGACTACTGGCGCGCACTGGCCTTGCCGTACCAGGACACCATGGACAGCCTGGAAGGCGATCTGTACGTGGTCAAGGCCACGGTGGAGTTCCATGCCTCGGCACGGGTGGACGACCAGATCGAGGTGGCGATGAAATGCAGCCGCATCGGCAGCTCGTCGATGATCTTCACCGGCGCCATCTTCCGGGGCGATGAACACCTGATCTCGGGCGAAATCATCTATGTGTTTGCCGATCCGGCCACGCAGACTTCGAAGCCGGTGCCACAGGCGCTGCGGGACATCGTGCTCGGCTACGAGGCGGGCGAGGCCATGGTGAGCGTGCAGCTGGGCGCCTGGAGCGAACTCGGCACCGCTGCCCGGCGCCTGCGCACCGAGGTGTTTGTGCAGGAGCAGCGCATTCCCAAGGAGCTGGAGCACGACGCCGCCGACCTCACCGCGGTGCACGCCGTGGCCTGCAACCGCCTGGGCCAGGCGGTGGCCACCGGGCGCCTCATTGCGGCGGCGCCGGGCGTGGCCCAGGTGGGTCGCCTGGCGGTCAACCGGGTGCTGCGCGGTGGCCAGTTGGGCCGCCAGGTGTTGCAGGCGCTGACGCAAGCGGCCCGCGCGCGCGGCGATGCCGAGGTGCTGCTGCACGCCCAGCGCAGTGCCGAAGGCTTTTACGAGCGCCTGGGTTACCAGCGCCGGGGCGAGCCGTTCAACGAGGCCGGGATCGCCCACGTGGAGATGTTCACGCGCTTGTGAGCGGGTGTGAACGGGTGCCCCGGGCTTTTGATGATGATGACCGGACAGCGGCACAATCCGATGCGGTACTGTGCAAAACAATTGTTGTTTTTATTGGAGTTTTTGGCCCCCGGAGGAATTCGAACAAATCTATGGAAGCCGCATGAACACTGGGTTTTTGGTGTTCGGTTTCTAGTGTGTTCCCCTACTTGTTCCCCTGCGGCGGAAGAGCCGTTCGAGGGTCGGTGGTTCGAGGCGAGTTTGTCGCGAGTTCTGCTCGCGACACATGGGCTGCTTCCGGCATCCGTATCAGCCTATCCAAAGGTATTGGATCAGATGATGACGATGGCATTGGAGTCGTTCATGTTGATGGGTGTTGGGCCGTTGGTCACCAGATCATCGAGCGCATGGAAAATTCTTCCGAATCGTGGCTTCCGGCGCTGTCTGCAACGACAAGCACTGGTCCCACCGCCCGATTCTTCCTCAAGTTGCTTGCCGAAGTATCGCGAAATGCGATAATTTGCCACATGCACGTGATTTCCAAGAAAGCCTTGACCGACTTTGGTCACAAGCATCCAAGGGCACGGGAGCCCATGCTGGTGTGGTACCAATTGATGAGTACCGCGAGCTTTCAGAACCTGTCGGACGTCAAGAAGACGTTCAACACGGCGGACTACGTGGACCCTTACACGGTATTCGACATCGCTGGAAACCACTTTCGCATCATCACCGTCATTCACTACAACCGGCAAAAGCTGTACATCCGCGAAGTCTTCACACACACCGAGTACGACCACTGGAACAAAGCGCAAAGGAGTCGCAAAACATGACCGCAGTCGCCTTCAACCCCAAGACCCTTGGCCCGGCCTGGAACGCCTTTCAAAGCGCGTTGCCGGTGCGCCTGGCTGCGATTCACTCGCAGTCCGATTACGAACGTGCGGTCGGCTTCATGAATCAGCTGCTTGACGTGGTGGGCGACGACGAGGAACACGAACTGGCCGACATGCTGGAACTCCTGGGCCAGCTGATCGAAGACTATGAGAGCCAGCACCACGCGTTACCCGATGCCGAGCCCGCTCAGGTGCTGCGTTTTCTCATGGAGCAGCACGCGCTGAAGCAGGCGGACCTGGCTCCCGAGCTGGGCACACAGTCGGTGGTGAGCGAGATACTGAAGGGGCGCCGTCAGATCAACGCGCGGCAGGCCAAGGCGCTGGCTCAGCGCTTTGGTGTTTCGGCGGCGGTCTTCATCTGACCCAGATCGCCACCACCACCAGCCAGGTCAGTGCCGCGCCGGTTACGAAGGCCGCACCGTGCGTCAGCCAGGGCACCCAGGGGTACTTTCGGGGCTGAGCCAGCCGCGCCAGATGCGCCAGTTGAGCCAACACCTGATTCACAACAGGGTGAAACTCCTTGCTGAACATTTCTCGTGCCGCAGACTGCATGGCCAGTATCTGGGTGTCCAGGGTTTTTGCGGTGACCTCATTGGCTCGACGGACGATGTGGGTGGAAGCAACGTCCACGGCTTTTTGGGTGAGGGCCGACATGCGGTTGTCAAATGCGGAGGCCTGATGAACGAGCGTCTCGCTGACTTGAATCAGGGCCTGGCGTGAGCTGTTCATGACCGGGGCCACGGCCTCCACCCGGTCAATCAGCTTGGCAACCTCGCCCAGCGCCTCGGCAATCAGCGCCTCCTTGGCCGTGCTCGGGCGGTTCATGTCTTCAGCTCCAGCGCCGAATAGCAGGCATCGAGCTCCGGCACCACCCCACTGGCCAGCCTCCGCGTGGCCAGCTTCTGCGCCAGCGCGACCTTTTCCGACGTGCCCTTGGCCTGAACGATCAGGGCCTTGTAGTCCGTCGGATCGTTCGCCAGCGTGGCCAGATCGGCTTTCGTGCCCTTGAGCCGCGCATAGATCTCGTTGGCACCCAAACAGCATCTTGGGTTCGCCCGGGCGATCGGCTGCTGTTTGAGGAACGTCAGCAGGGGATCAAAGGCCTGAGCCACCGTGACCCCGTCCTCGACCATGTTGAACACCAGTTTCAGCCGAGAAGCGGGAACACCGATCCGGTTCAACTCGACCAGGGTGGCGATCGTGTCCATCTGCTGTTTCAGCCTGGGCACCGTGGGCACCACAAACCCATCGAAATCTTCATGACTGCCTCGGTAGCGTTGCATCTGACCCATCAGGTCCTCCACGTTGCTGGCCCCGATGTCCACCACCACGCTGGCCACGGTCTGCAGGTACTCCTGCAGTTCGCCAAACTGGCGGCCCCGCAGCGCCGTGCCTTGTCCCTCGTCGGCGTTCAGGCTCTCGATGGCGATGAGTGCTGCGCCTGGGATGCGGGGCAGCAGAAGATGCCGAGCAATGGTGGACTTTCCCACGTTGCCCGAGAAGTTGATGACGGCGATCTTCATTCGATGCTCCTTTGGCGGAAGAGGGGGTTGGTGTTCCAGGTGCTTGCGAACGCTTCGGCGATGTCCTTGCCGCTGGGCAGGCCTGTCGCGGAAGAGGCCGCCGCAGCGGAGGGGACAGGCGCGGTATCCGGTACGGGAAGCAAGGGTTCAGCAACGACTACCGAACCCGAGGACGGGCCCGAAGCCAGCCGCGCCACCTCGCGCTGCACGGTGCTCTTGCTGACGCTCACCCCGGCCTCGGCCAGGGCTTCGCGGATGGCTTCAAAGGTGTAGCCCTGGGCACGAAGCTGCCCGATCTCGGCCGCGAAGCCACGGGCGCGGCGCGTGCTTCGACCTGGTGGATCTTTCGGTGCGAGCTTCATGACGGTCCTCTGGTTCGGTGGTGGTTCACTCCCGTCCCGTTCCCGGTTCGCCGCTGCATCGGGGGTGGTCCGCTCTTGGGTGGGTTGTCCCGGTGCCGGATCGCCCTCAGCCCGTTCGTCTATGGGTCCACGAGAGTGAGACCCATCATCGAACCGAAAAAGCGCCTCGCAGAAGCTGGATTCAGGGCTGAATCCAGCGGCGCAAGAGCCTAGATTCGAACCAATACTGGGTTCATGGGTGAGTGCAGAGATAGGCGAGGTGGCGCCAGTTGTCCGACACGCTCACCCCGAGG